>NZ_JBBXMY010000020.1:0-65411 GCF_038442315.1 Methylobacterium litchii
ACTTTGGCCGCCGCCTCAAGATCCTGCGTGGCCTCACGCCCTACGAGGCTATCTGCAAAGCATGGTCCGCCGAGCCCGAACGCTTCAGGTCAAACCCGCTCCACCAAATGCCGGGACCAAACACCTAGTTGCCGGGAGAACGCGAACGGTCAAGCTTGTATCAATGTGGGCGGGCGGGGCCATATAGAGGCCGACGGCATCCTCGACTTTGGCGGCGAAGGCGGGGCCGCGCGAGCGCTTGAACGTGCGTAGCCGATGCGGCTGGAGGCGGTGGGCGTCCCAGATCCGCGGCACGGCCTGCAACGAGATCCTGACCGCGCGGGCCACGGCCCGGCCGGTCCAGTGGGTGACCTCGCCCGGCGGCTCCGAGCAGGTCAGCGCCAAGACCTCGGCCGCCGTCTCGGTCGAATGGGGTGGTGTCCCGGGCGGACGCGTCTTATCGCGCAGCAGACCTTCGACGCCCGCCTCGGCGTAGCGCAGCTGCCAGCGCCACACGGCCGGGCGGCTGACACCTGCCCGCCGGGCGACGTCCTGGACGCTCAAGCGCTCGGCCGAGAGCAGGACGATGCCGGCGCGCTGGGTGTGCTTGAGCGGACGAGAGCGGTCGCTGGCGATCGCAGCCAGCCGTGCCGCGTCGCTCGCATCGATGAGTACGCATACCGTCTGAGTCATGGCCCAGACTCGCACGCCTCACCGCCCGCGTGAATCCTCCGTTCGCGTCACTGCACTAGCCGGGCTGATGAACAAGGAGGCATTCCTCGCTTGGGGCTGGCGCCTGCCGCTCCTCGCCAGCGTCGTGCTCCTGGCGGTGGGGTTCGTTATCCGGCTCGGTGCCGCAGAATCGATGGCGTTCCAGGCCGCGCAGGCGGCCGATCGGGAAGCGCTCGCCCGGGCGGCGCCGATCCCAGAGATATGCGCACGCAGCGCTGCCCGCTGCTGATGGCGATCGCCGCCAACACCTTCGACATCGCCTCGGTGTATCTCTATCAGGTGTTCCTGATCACCTACGCCGTGCAGTACCTGCATATCGAGCACGCGGTGATCCTCGACGCCTTGCTGATTACCGCCGGGGTGCAGTTCATCGTCCACCCGGTGGCCGCGCGCGCGGCCAAGCGGCTCGGCGACGAGAGCCGCTTCCTTCAGCTCTCGCTGCTTTGGTGCATCGTCGCACCCTAACCGCTGTTCCTACTGCTAGAGACGCGCTCGTTCGCCGCGATCACGCTGGGCCTGTGCCTGATCCAGCTCGGTATCGCGAGCTTCTACGCGGTGGTGGCCGGCTACGTCGCCGGCGCATTCCCGACCCGGGTGCGCTACACCGCCATCTCGATCGGCTACCAGTTCAGCGGCGCGGTGGCGGGGGGCCTGACGCCGATCGTTGGCACGGAGCTGGCGGAAGCCTCGGGTGGGGCGTGGCTGCCGATCGCGCTGTTGAGCACGGCGCTCGCGAGCATCAAGCTGTTGGGCATCACGCTGCTACGGCCGCATGTCCGAGCGCTGCGTCGCTGGGGTGAGGATGGAGCGACGAACTGATCGCGGCTTAGTGCACCCTGCTTCGCCTCGACGCTTCACCCGTACCCCAGGAACACTATCGTAATCGTAGGAGGTACATCGTGCGCCAATTGTAGACACCGATAGCAAACCAAGGAGGAGCCGGTCCATCTTGGACCCAACTTGGTCGAATAGTTCCCTACCGGCGCTTCTCCGAAGTGGCCGTTCGTCAACCATTCGGTTTCTAACTAAGCACGCGTGCAATCCGATCCATTGCGGACACGGGTCCTTCTGAGGACTAAGGTTTCTGGTGATCGATGATCGATTTGCCTTCGGCGTGGTTGGCGGCCTCGGCGCGCTGGCGGGTGCAGACTCGCTTCAGCACCTCATTCGCGCAACTGCCGTCGATCCCGAACGCTATGCCGTCGCCTTTGAGCGACATAGCTTCCCCAGAGACCGCAACGCGCCGATACCGACTACGATCCCACTGGTCGCAAGCTGCACGCCTTTTCGCTGATCCGTCGCCTGGAAATGCGGGGCATCGACGTGATCCTGCTTCCGTGCTTCATCAGCCAGACCTTCCTCGATGAGATCGCTCCCAACATCAGCACGCCTATCTTCGGTTTAATCGAAGCCTTGCGGGCGAAGCTGACGGCCGACCATCCCATGGTCCAGCGCGTCGGTGTTCTGACCTCGGACTATGTGCGGGGCAAAGGTCTGTTCGACCAAGCCTTTCAAAGCAGTCACATAGTTGTCTGTCCAGACGCTGAGGCACAACGCGATCTGATGCAAGCGGTCTACGCGGTGGGTGGCATCAAGGCTGTGGCGGCCAGCCATCCAGCCACCCTCAATACTCCTTGTCGTCTATGCTCAAGCCGCTGGTTTGCGCTTGCGCGCATCACACGAGTGATGCACAAAGTGACCAGCGACGAATTAAGGAGCGGCCTAACCCGCTGATCTGATTGATATAGTGTCGACGTAAGCCCAATCCGCCCCTGGGCACCACTCCTCGGCTAAGCCGCTGTTTTAACTCATCAATTTGATCTTATCCCCACGGGAAACTCCTTGCATGGGTTTCCGATGAGAAGTTCGGCTGTTCTTACGGACGCCCGGCATCCATCGCGGCGGCAACGCTCATCGCCTCTACACCGCCCGGCGGATTTCCGCGGGCCGGAATTTCAAGTCTAGCTTGCGATGATCAGGATGTCCGCGACCAGGGGGCAATCCCGTGAGGAGGGCTCGCTCGCGACGGGCAGAGCTACATCGCGAGCTTCGGTGCGGTCTGGAGAAGCGCCCTGAGCTGCTCCTTGTAGAATTTCGCGAAGGCCGTGGTGCCGTGACCCGTGGTCTCGGGGCTGGCCGGTATCAGGTACAGGCGCCCGTTCTTCAACCGCTTCATGTCGCGCTCCATGATCCCGGTTTCGGGTGGATTGCGTTCGTCATCGGCCGAGTTGATCGCCAGCACAGCAGCCTTGATCGTCTCCAGCCCCGGCGAGGGATTGTAGCCCCGGGACGATTCCCATTGGTAGATGTAGTCGTTGGCGTCGGCATTGAGCGGCGCCGCGAGACGCGCCGTCACGAGCGCATCGGCCGCGTCACCCGTCGGGGCCTTGTTCTGTAAGGCCAGCGTTCCCCCGCTGGTGGCGAGGGCGAAGAAGACGTTGGCGACCCGCAACGACGGCGGCTGCGTGGTGTACTCGCCGTTGGCATAGGCCGGGTCGCGCCGGATGGACTCGACCAGTAGCCTGCGCAGCATCCAGTTGCGGCTCGCCATCTCGCTCGGCTGGGCCGCCATGGGGACGAGGATGTCCGTGTAGTCGGGGTGCGTCGCGCCCAAGATCCAGGCATGCATGCCGCCCATCGAATTGCCGATGATCAGGCGGACGTGTTCGAGGCCGAGATGCTGCTTCAGCAGCCGGTACTGTGCCTCGGCCATGTCGTCGTAATTGTATTTCGGAAAGCGCGTCTTGAGCCTGTCCGACGGCTTGGACGACTTCCCGTGGCCGATCGCGTCCGGGATGATGATGTAATACTTCGCGGCATCGAGCGGTTGTCCGGGGCCGAACAACTCACCGGCAAAGCCGTCCGTCAGCATGCTGGCCGTCGAGCCCGTGGTGCCGTGCAGGACCACGACGGGCTCGCCCTTCGGATCGCCGATGGTGACGTAGTGCAGATGCAGTTCCGGCAGGACTTCGCCCGTGTGGAACGTGAAGTCCTTGACCGTCCAATCGCCCTCCTTGGGCGCGGGATACTCGGCCGCCTGAGCCGCCGACGCCGCCCAGGACAATGCCAGTCCCACGGCGGCCGCCCGCAGCAGAGTCAACGCGCGCATGTGACCTCCCTCGATGCTGCGACCGGTCTCACTCCGGCGTCCCGTCAAAGCCGCGCGATGTAGGCGGCGAGATCGCGGATCTCGTCGTCCTTGAGCTCCTGGGCGACCTCGTTCATCGCCGGGTCGTAACCCGGCCGCGCGTTGGATTTGTAGGCGGCCAGGGCCTTGGCGAGATACTCCTCCCGCTGGGCGCGGATCCGCGGGATCGCGTCGTGGCCCGCGAGGTCGGCCCCGTGGCAGGACGTGCACTGGTGCTTGCCGATGATCGCCTGGGCGCGCGCCTTGAGCGCGTCGTCCGGCGCGGCGCCGGACCACGTTGGCGCGGGCAGGGTCGCGACGGCCTCCGCATAGGCCTTAAGGTCGTCGTCGGAGAACCCGGCGGCGATGTCGTTCATCGGCGCCGCCTCCCGCTGCTTCTCCCGGAACTGGAAAAGCTGCGTGACGACGTAATCCGCCGGCTGCGCCCCGAGCGAGGGCACCCCCTCGGTCGCGGAGGTTCCCGCGCCGTGGCAGGCGACGCAGGCCGTCAGCCGCTCCGGCACCGGGGCCTCGGCGGCCGAGGCCGCGAGGGCCGCCCCGGTCATGCCGACGGCGGTGAGGAAGGCCAGCGCCCCGAACAGACCCCGAGGGTCGTTCATTTGGCGTAGCTCACGCGGTAGATCGCGCCGTTGTAGTCGTCCGAGACGAGGAGGGAGCCGTCTTTGGCGACCAGGACGTCGACGGGCCGCCCGACATACTTGTTGTCCTGCAGGAAGCCGGTCAGGAACGGCTCGGTCGAGGCGACCTTGCCGTCCGGGCCGGGCTTGGCGACCAGCACATCACCGCCGAGCTTGGTGGTGCGGTTCCAGGAGCCGTGCTGCGCGACGAAGATCGCGTCCTTGTAGGCGTCCGGGAACTGCGTGCCGGTGTAGAACCGCATGCCGAGGGAGGCCGTGTGCGGCCCGAGCAGCGCGGCGGGCGCGGTGAACTCGCTGCAGGAATGGCCCCAGCCGTATTCGGGGTCGGTGAACGTCCCCTGGTGGCAGAACGGATAGCCGAAATGCTGCTTGCCGGGATCGGTCACGACGTTGAGTTCGTCGTTGGGGATGTCCTCCGACACCCAGTCGCGTCCGTTGTCCGTGAACCACAGCTGCTTCGTCTTCGGGTTCCAGTCGAAGCCGACGGTGTTGCGCACGCCCCGGGCGATCACCTCGACGTTCTTGCCGTCGAGGTCCATCCGCCGGATCTGCGCATGGGTCTCGGGCGGGAGCTGGATGTTGCCCGGCGCGCCGACCGGCACGTAGAGCTTGTCGTCGGGCCCGATGGCGATGAACTTCCAGCCATGCGCCTCGTCCTTCGGCAGGTCGTCGTAGACGAGTTGAGGCGTCTGGCCACCGTCGAGATGCTTGAGGATTTGGTCGTATCGCCAGATCTTGGACAGTTCCGCGACGTAGAGGGCGCCGTCATGGAAGGCGACGCCGTTCGGGCGGTGAAGTCCGGAGGCGATAGTCTTGACTGCGTGCGTGCCGTCCGCCCCGGCCTCTGGGAGGACCGCGTAGACCTTGCCGACCGTGCGGGTGCCGACGAACACGGTGCCGTCCGGCGCCTGGGCCAGGGAACGCGCATTGGCGAGCCCGCTGGCATAGACCTCGATCTTGAAGCCGTCCGGCACCTTCAGCCGGTCGAGGGGCAGTTTCGCGGCGGCCGTGGCGATCGGCGGCCCGGCGACCGGGGCGAGCTTCGCCGCGCCGGTTCCCTCCGGGCGCCCGTAGAGCGCCGAGCCCTTGTCCACCTGCACGTTGGCCGGCAGGGCGGCGGTCGCCTTGGTTTCCTGGGCCATGCCCGGCAGCGGCCCGAGGGCGGCCAGACCGAGGCAGGCGACCGCGACGGCCAGGCCGCGAGACGGGTTCGGCGTCATGTTCACTCCCGAGCGAGACGAGGCGGCCGGTTGCTCCGGCCTGCATCGGATTTCATAGGTCCCGTAGCCCGGCGCTGACGAGGCGACAACGGCGTGCCGGGGCGACAGGCGGTCCCCATCGTCATCGTCGGGGCTTACGACAGGGCCGAAAGCAGGCCGGTGAGGTCGGGCCGTTCGTCGATCGCCCAAAAGGCGTCGAGGACTTGGCGAACCCTGTCCGCGTCGAGTCGCCGGCCCGCATTCATGCGGAACTTGCGCGCGACGTCGTCGCGGGTCATCGGCCGGGCCACGAAGCCGGGGACATCATCGACCTGCCGGACGAGGACGCGACCATCCGTCAGCGTCGCGGTCAGACGGTTCGGCACCGCCGTCGGCTGCATGGCCGTCAGGGCGGCATCCTCCGCGACGGTGATCCGGTCGATCAGGGCCAGCAGGGCGGGATCGCGGAGCTTGTCGGGGGCGTAGCTGTCGTTGGTGATGGCGCCGTCGAGCATCGCCCGTGCCGTGATGTAGGGCAGGCTGTGGTCGGCCGTGTCCTTCGTCGTGGGGCGCCATTTCTCGCGGTCGCGGCCGGCGGTGACGTAGCCGAGATGCGTCGTATCGATGCGCAGGCTGCGGATGGCCGCGACGCCCCCCGCCTCCGCGGCGAGGGCGATGCCCGCCGGGATCGCCGTGAGGCAGTAGACCTGCGCCGGGTAGGGCTTGATCCCGCATCGTGCGATGCGGAAGGGGCGCCCCCGGCCGCCGAACGCCCCGACATCGACGGTGAACGGGCCCGAGACCTGTTGGAAGAACCCGGCGCGGCCCTCGAAGATCGGCGCCGGGCCCGTGAGGCCGGCGCGGGCGAGGCGCGCCGCGAACACGCCCGCGCGGGTGGCCTCGGCATCGGCCACGCCCTTCCAGTCCGACAGCGTCTGCACGCGGGTCTGGTTCATGGCGATGTGGCCGTTGATCGCGAGGTTGACGGCCTGGGTCAGCGCTTCCGGCGGGAGCCGCATCAGCTTGCCGGCCGCCAGCGCCGAGGCGGGCAGGCTGTAGACCGGGTGGTCCCAGCCCCGCCCCGTCACCTCGGCCGCGTCGAGCAGGCGGCAATCGATCTCGTAGGCGAGGGCGATCGCCGTGATCAGGTCGCGGCCGCTGGCCCCTTCGGCCTCGGCCACGGCGAGGCAGGCGGCGATGCTGTCGCTGGGGTGGCCGGGCTCGCGACCGACATAGACGTCGTTGAAATCCTCGTAGCGGATGGCGACGCCGTTCGCGAAGGCGGCCAAGTCCGGGCTGGTCCGCCGGTCGGTGCCCAGCACGGTCGCGGAGCCCGCCCCGTCGCCGAGCGCGATCTCGCGGCAGATCCGCACCGGCCCGGCATCGAGGGCGGCGAGCCCGCATCCCAGGGCGTCGATGAGATGGACCTTCACCGTCTCGACGCCGGCCGGGTCGAGATCCTCGAACCGCAGGGCATGGGCGTAGGCCGCGAGCCGGTCGGCGAGGGGAGCCTCCGCGCCGGGGGCGGCCCTGGCCGTTCCGGCGGCGAGCGCCGCCCCCGCGCCCAGCCATGCGGCGACCTGACGGCGGGAGGGCGTGATCGGGTTCCGCATCGGCCGCTCTCCCCTCAGGCGAAGCCGTAAAGCTTGGCCGGATTGTCGACGAGGATTTTGTCCCGCACCGCCTCGCTGCCGGCCCACTCGGAGAGCAGATCGAACAGCACCGCGTCGTCGGGCTTGTGTTTCTCGGTGACGTGCGGCCAGTCGCTGCCCCAGACGAGGCGTTCGGGGGCGAGCCGCACGAAAGCCTGGGCGGTGCGTGTCGCGTCCGGGTAGCCGGGCGGGCCGGCCTTGGTGTTCAGGTAGGCGCCCGCGAGCTTCACCCAGGCCTTCCCCTTGTCAACCAGGCCGGCGATGGTCGTGAAGGCGGGGTCGTCGGGGCCCTTGGCCGGGTCGAGGCGGCCCATATGGTCGAACACGATAGGGCAGGGCAGCCGGTTCAGAAGCGCCGCGTTCTCCCGGATCTGGTCCCCCGACATGTGCAGCTGCACGTGCCAGCCGAGATCGGCGATGCGCTTGGCCAGCGGCTCGATCGTCGCGATGGGGGCCACCGTATCGTTCGGATTCCAGACGCTGAACCGCAGGCCGCGCACGTAACCGGCATCGAGGCGCTTCAACTCGGCGTCGGCGACGTCCGGGCGCAGGACGGCGATGCCGCGCCCGTTGCCGCCGAAGCGCGCCAGGGCGTCGAGGAGGCAGGCCGGATCGGTCCCGTGGTTCTTCGGCTGGACCGGCACGGCGCGGGTCGTGCCGAGCCGCGCCTGGAGCAGGCGGTAATCGTCGAAGGTCATGCCGGGGGGCTTCGGCGTATCCGGCGGCGGAAAGCGCGCGTCGATGATGTGGAAATGGGAATCGCAGGCAAGGGCCGGCGCGGGATGGCGCGGCCGCTCGGTCCCGGCGGAGTTCGGGACGGGCGCGTCGGCGGCCAGCGCCCCGTCGGCGACGGCCCATCCGGCCATGGCGGCGGCGACGAAACCGCGGCGTGTCAGCGTGGGCATGCCCATTCTCCCTGTCGTTGTCGTCAGCGGGTTTCGCCGCCGCGGACGACGCCCGCCTCGACCAAAGCGTCGAAGGCCGCGTCGGTGATGCCGACCCCGCTCAGCACCTCCCGGTTGTGTTGTCCGAGGCGGGGCGCGGGCGTGCGGATCGAGCCCGGGCGGTCGTGCAGGCGCGGCACGACGGCATGCATGGGCAGAAGCCCCATCTCCGGGTCGGGATAGTCGGCGACGAGTTCGCGCGCGATCACATGCGGATCGGCGACGAGCCTCGCCGCATCGTTGATCGGGCCGATCGTGACCTCGGCCGCCTCGAAGAAGGCGACGTTCTCGGCCTGCGTCCGCTGCCCGATGAAGGCGCCGATGATGGCGTCGAGTTCGTCCACGTGTCGCAGCCGGTCGGCATTGGTGCGGAAGCGCGGGTCGTCCACGAGGTCGGGACGCCCGATTGCCCGGAACAGGCGCTCGGCCATCTTCTGGATGGAGCCCGACAGCCCGACATACAGCCCGTCGCTGCAGCGGTAGGCGTTGCGCGGGGCCGAGTTCGTCGAGCGCGAGCCGGTGCGCGGCTTCACCCGGCCGGTGAGCCGGTGATGCGCCGCCTGCGGGCTGAGGATGGCGAAGAGCGGGTCGAGGAGGGGCAGGTCGATCACCTGGCCCTTGCCCCCGTTCACCTCCACCTCGCGCAGGGCGATCATCGCGGCCGAGGCCCCGGTGAGGCCGGCGACGCCGTCCGCGAGGTACATCGGCGGCAGTACCGGCTCGCGGTCGGCGAAGCCGTTCATGGCCGCGAAGCCCGAGAAGCCTTCGATCACCGTGCCGAAGCCGGGCCGCTGCGCGTAGGGCCCGTCCTGCCCCCAGCCGGAGATGCGGATGATCGTGAGCCCGGGGTTGAGGGCGTGCAGGGCCTCGGGCGACAGGCCCATCGACTCCAGGACGCCCGGCCGGAAGCTCTCCACCAGCATGTGGCAGGAGGGCACCAGGGCGCGCAGCACCTCGACGGCGCGCGGGTCGCGCAGCGACAGGCACAGGCTCTTCTTGTTGCGGGCGTAGATCTTCCAATGGGTCTCGACGCCTTCGGTCTTCCAGGCGCGGAGGGTGTCGCCCTCGGGGGGCTCCACCTTGATGACCTCGGCGCCGAAATCGCCGAGCATCTGCGTGAGCACGTTGCCCGCGAAGAGACGGGAGAGGTCGAGGATGCGCACCCCGTCGAGGATGCCCTTGGCCTCGGGCCGGTAATCGCGCCTGTGCAGGTCGGGCGGGGTCATCGGGCTTGCGTCCCGGCATGGAGGTCGGACAGCGCCACGACGGCGCGAGCGCGGGCGAGGAAGGGCGGATCGATCATCCGCCCGTCCACGAGGATCGCGCCCAGGCCCCGTGTCTCGGCCTCGGCGGCGGCCGCGAGGATGCGGCGCGACCATTCCACCTCGTCGGGGCGCGGCAGGAAGGCGGCGTTGGCGATGCCGACCTGGGAGGGGTGGATGCAGGTCTTACCCGCGAAGCCGTGCCGCCGGGCGGCCTCGCATTCGGCGCGGAACGCCTCCGGCTCCTTCACCGCCGCGAAGGCCCCGTCATAGGCCGGCACCCCGGCCTCGGCGGCGGCGAGACGCACGGCCACGCGGATCTGCGCGAGGGCGGGGGCGTCGTCCCGGTCGATGCCGCAGGGCTCCAGCAGGTCGGCGTAGCCGATCTGCAGCCCGGCGACGCGGGGATGCGCGCAGGCGAGGTCCGCCGCCCGGCGCAGCGAACGGGGGGTCTCGATGTTGACGAGGAGGCGGATGCGGCCCTCCGGATCCAGGCGGTCGAGACGCGCGGCCGCATCCGTGATCGCGGCCGGCTCCTCGACCATCGGCAGGTTGACGAGGTCGGTGCGCGGCAGGGCCACCGCCTCCAGATCGGCCGCGAAATGCGCCGTGCCGGGGGCGTTGACCCGCACCACGACGATCTGGCCCGAACCGGCCGGGGCCTCCCGCAGATAGGCCGCGAGAGCCTCCCGCGCCTCGCCCTTGCGGGCTTCCGGCACGGCATCCTCGAGGTCGAAGGAGAGGGCGTCGGCGGGGCCGGCGGCGGCCTTCGCGAACAGGTCGGGCCGGGAGGCCGGGACGAACAGTTTCGAGCGCATCAGCACGGCGCGCCTCCGTCAGACGATTCGGAAATGGGCCATGGCGACGATCGCGGCGGTGACGGTGAGCGCCCCGCCGATCCGGGTCGCGACCTGGGCGAAGGGCATCAGCTCCATCCGCTCGGCGGCGGTGAGGATCATGACGTCGCCGGTGCCGCCGAGGCCGCTGTGGCAGGCGTTCACGATGGCGGTCTCGATCGGGTACATCGCGAGCCAGCGTCCGACGACGTAGCCGGTGCCGGTGAGGGCGAGGACGGTCGCCACGATGGTGACGAGGTTGGCCGGGTGGAACGCCGCGACCAGTTCGTGCCAGGGGGTCAGCGCCACCGCCGTGCTGAACAGAAGCGGGTAGGTCACCGCCACCACGAAGAAGCGGAACACCACGCGGGCGCCTTCTTCGAGCGGGGCCGGCACCGCGCGCAGCAGTTTCACGATCACGACGAGGAACAGCATCGCCACGGGGGCGGGCAGGCCGACGAGGGCGTGGATCAGCGTGCCGAAGACGTAGATGGCGATGCCCGTGATGCCGCCGGCCGCGACGGTGGCGACATCGATCCCGGAGGTGTCCCGGTGGACGGCGCCGGAATCGGCCTCCGCCTCTCCAGGCGCGACGGGTTGGAGCCGGCCGTTGCCGGTGAGGTCGGGGCGGCGCTTGCCCAGGGTGTTGAGGGCGCCGCAGCAGATGATGGCGACGAGGTTCCCGAAGAAGACCAGCGGCAGGATCTGGCCCAGCATCCCGCCGTGATCGACCCCGAGCGCCTCCGCATAGCCGACCGAGAGCGGGATCGCGCCCTCGCCGACGCCCCCGGCCATGACCGGGACCACGACGTAGAGGATCGACCGCCAGAAGCCGATGCCCACGAGCCAGCCGACGCTTCCGCCGACGAGGAGGCCGGCGAGGGAACCGAGCGCGAGGGGCACGAAGATCTTGGCGAAACCCTGGATCAGCACCCGGCGGTCCATGCTCAGGATCGAGCCGACCACGACGGCGGTGATGAACAGGTAGATGAAGTTCGTTGACTTCGTGAAGGTCGTCACCGCCTGCACGAGCGGGGCCGGCAGCAGCTGATGGGCGACGAGGAACGAAGGCAGGAAGATCGTCACCAGGGACGACCCGCCGACCGCCCGCAGCAGCGGGATGCGCCGGCCGATCTCGGCGCAGGTGAAGCCGCCCGCGACGATGACGGCGATCATCACCGTCACCTCACCCGAAAACTTTCCCCTGACGGCGAAGGCGGCGATCAGCGCGAGGAGGAGGAGATAGACCGGCAGCGGGATGATGCCGACCCGCGCCGCCATGGCCCGCGCCCAGACGGAGGTCGGCGCCGGCGCCGGACGGGTCGAGGTCGCGACCGCCGACCCGGCGGCGGCATGCGCGCTCATCGTTTCCTCCGCATCGCCCCGTTTCGAGCCGGGGTCGAGTCGTATCGGGCGGGTTATGGCCCTGCGCTCCTTGTCCCGCGCCGGGATCATCGAGTAAAATGAATTGATCTCATCAATTCATGATCTTTCAACATGAAACTCCCCGTGGACGGCGTGCAGGCCTTCGTGTTGATCGCGGAACTCGGCAGCTACCGCCGGGCGGCGGAGAGCCTGGGGCTGACCCAGACGGCGCTGACGCGGCGGATCCAGAAGCTCGAAGCCTTCCTCGGTGCGGTGCTGCTCGACCGCACGACGCGGACTGTGCGCTTGAGCCCGGTGGGCCGCGAGTTCCTGCCGCTGGCGACGCGGCTCATCGGCGATTTCACCCATGGGGTCGAACGCCTGCGCACGACCTCGCGGCTCGGCATCGGCGACGTGACGGTGGCGACCGTCCAATCGATCGCTTTCCGCCGGATGCCGGCGGTCCTGCAGGCCTATGCGCGCGATCACCCGCAGAACCGGGTCCAGATCCTCGAACGCTCCGGGGCCCTGGTCACCGAAGCCGTGCGCAAGGGGGAGGCGGATTTCGGGATCCACATCCAGCAGGAGGCGGATCCCGATCTCGTCGAGGATCGGCTGGTGCGGGATCCGTTCGTGCTGATCTGCCACCCCGGCCATGCCCTGGCCGGGCGGCGCGAGGTCCGGTGGACCGACCTGTCCGGCACGGATCTCGTGACCCTCGGCGGCGCCAGCGGTAACCGGCCCCGCGTCGAGGCGCAGCTACGGGCCGTGGGCCTGCCCCCGCGGGGCCGGTTCGTGGTCGAGAGCACGCCGACCGCCCTGGCGTTGGTCTCGGCGGGCATCGGCGCCGCGATCCTCCCGGCGGCGCTGAAGGGCGCCGCGCCGCGCGACGACCTCATCGAGATACTGCTGACCGAGCCCGTGATCCACCGCACGATCAGCCTCGTGCGCCGCCGCAACACGTCGCTGACGCCCGCCGCCGCCCTGTTCTACGACGCACTCAAAAGTGAGATTAAGGTTTTTTAACCAGGCGGACATCCGACCAATAGGGAGGAAGTCTATGATCTGAACACGGGATGAAAGCAGCCGCGCAAGTCATCGGCGCTTGTTCCCCGTTCGGATGGAGCTAGAAAGATGGCCTATCGTAAATCCATGGCTGCGGCGCTTGTGCTGACCACCATCCTCGGTGGGACGGCCTATGCCGCCGAGCAGGCGGCTCAGCCGAATGCCGCGCAGACCAACGTGGTCGACAAGGATGTCGGCAAATTGTCGAAGGACGGGGCGCAAGGCTTCCGCGATCTACAACTCACGCGGCTGGCCATCTTCGAGGCGAACCCCGCCCAGGCGAAGGACCTGATCGCCAAGGCGCAGGCCGCCTTCGCCAAGGCGAAGACCGACGACGCCCGGTTCACCAAGGCCGAGGCCGATCTCAGGACGCAAGCCGACCTCGGCGGCCACAAGGGAACGGCACAGGCCGCGACGACCGACGCCAAGCCGGCCTCCAAGGAGCCGATGGCGTGGGTGCCCGTCGATGCGCAGCTGACGTTGGGCGACGACTTCGTGGCCACGCCCGAGAAGGCCTCCGCCGTGACGGAGGCGAACAAGAACCTCGCCCAGGGCGATCAGAAGGGCGCGCTCGAGAAGCTCAAGCTGGCCCATGTCGACGTCAACTTCACGATGGCCGTCCTGCCCCTCGACAAGACCATCTCCAATGTCGACCAGGCCGCCACGCTGATCGGCCAGGGCAAGTATTACGAGGCGAACGCGGTCCTGAAGACGGCTCAGGACGCGGTGCGCTTCGACGTGATCGACGCCATCGCCCTGCCGCAGGCCGCCCATGCCGCCACGGCCAAGTCGGCCCCGGCGCAGGCGACCGGGTCCACCGGCAGCGTCAAGACGACCAAGTAAACGGCATCCGGTCCGGCCGGCGCAGGACGGTCTGCGCCGGCCCCGTCGTCCCAGACGTACGTGCCGGCATTCATGTGCGACAAAACGGCAATACGGTACTTGGTCGAATAGGGCTCTCCGCCCCGATTCCGAATCACCTTTATTTGACGGGCAAGCCCTACTGCTACAGTCAGAAACAATCGTTTTATTAAGCGAGCGGCACGACGATAGCGTTGCTTGGACGAGCGGCGACTGTCTCATGCGTCGTGCGATCCATGTCCCCCCATTCTGCCCGTGCGGCCGCGTCGACGCCTGCCCACCGGCAGGGGGCGTGCGTCCATCCGGGCTCGATCTTCCGGGATGGAATGATGCGCTTCGCCCTCACCGTGAAATCCTCGCTCTTTGCCGCCTTCGGTCTGCTCACGCTGTTCTGCGTCGGGCAGGGCGTCCTTTCGATCACGCGCCTGGCCGGCATCCGGGCCAACGTTAACGAGGTCGCCACGAATTGGCTTCCCTCGGTGATCGCCGTCACCAATCTCCGTGCGGCCGCCGCAGAGGTGCGCATCAAGGAGTTGCGCGTCCTGGCGCTGGCGGACGCCTTGCAGAGCCGCACCGACAACGTGCGACAGATGGACGAGGTGAATGCGGCGCTGGACAAGGCGCGCCGGGCCTATGAGCCGCTGATCTCCTCCGCCGAGGAGCGCGCCCTGTACGAGGCGTTTTCGATCGAATGGGGTCGCTACGACATGATCGGCCGCGACGCCATGAAGCTGGCGGAGGCCGGGCGGCTGACCGACGGGGCCCGGTTGATGGCGGATCCGGCCAACATCGATCTCTACAATGCGGTCCGCAGCACCCTCGGCAAGGCCATCGAGCTGAATGAGCGCGGGGCGCATCGGGACGCCGACGGCGCCATCGGCGCCACCGACGCGGCGAGCACGACGGCCTATATCGCCGTCGCCCTCAGCCTGCTCACCGCGCTGGGCGCCGCCCTCTTCGTGCTGGTCCGCGTGTCCCGCCCGATCCAGGCGATGACGACGTCCATGACCGTGCTGGCCGGCGGCGACACGCAGGCCGAGGTGCCCCACCGTGCGCGCCGGGACGAGGTGGGCGCGATGGCGTCGGCCGTCCAGGTGTTCAAGGACAACCTGATCCGCACGCGGCAGCTCGAAGCCGACACCGCGCAGGCCCGGCTCGCAGCCGAGGAGCAGCGCAAGGCCGGCATGCGGCAGATGGCCGACGGCTTCGAGGCGGCGGTGGGCGGGATCATCGGCATGGTGTCGTCCTCGGCCACCGAGCTGCAGGCCACGGCCGGCACCATGAGCGGCACCGCCGCCGAGACCGCCGCGCAGTCGACGGCCGTCGCGGCCGCCGCCGAGGAGGCCGGCAGCAACGTCGCCACGGTCGCGGCGGCCGCCGAGGAACTGGGCTCGTCGGTCCAGGAGATCGGGCGGCAGGTGGACGGGTCCGCCAGCATCGCGCGGGAGGCGGTGATCGCGGCCGACCAGACGGGGGCTCTGGTGCAGGACCTGAGCGCCGCCGTGGAGCGCATCGGCGACGTGGTGGGGCTGATCTCCTCCATCGCCGGCCAGACGAACCTGCTCGCCCTAAACGCGACCATCGAGGCGGCGCGGGCCGGCGAGGCCGGCAAGGGCTTCGCCGTGGTGGCCGCCGAGGTGAAGGAACTCGCGAGCCAGACGGCGCGGGCGACGCAGGAGATCGCCGCGCAGATCAGCCGGATCCAGGGCTCGACGGGCCAGGCGGTGGCGGCCATCGGCGGCATCACCCAGCGGATCCGCGACATCAGCGCCACGGCGACCTCGATCGCGGCGGCGGTGGAGCAGCAGGGCGCGGCGACGCAGGAGATCGTCCGGAACGTGTCTCAGGCGGCGGCCGGGACGGGGGAGGTCACGGGCAACATCACCGGCGTCGCGCAGGCGGCCGAGGAGACGGGGGCCGCCGCCACGCAGGTGCTCGGCGCGGCCTCGGAACTCTCCCGGCAGTCCGAGCACCTGACGGCCGAAGTCGCCCGCTTCCTGGCGACCGTGCGCGCGGCCTAGCCGTTCGCGAGGCTCGTCGCCGACACCCTCAGCGCGCGCCGCCGCTTGATCTGCGGCCGCGCGACCGGAAAGGTGGGGCATGGCTCGCAAGCGCACCCACCTGACGACCGACATCCTGGCCGATGTCCTGCATCGGCTCGGCATCGGAGCCGCCGCCATCGACCGGGAGGCGTTGCGCCTCCGCATGGCGCTGCCGGAGTATGACGGCTTCGTCGAGGACGACGCGGTCGCCGCCGCCCTGCGTGACGGCGAGGCGCGACGCGCCTTCGCCGAGACAGGCGTCGCACTCCTCCGCTCCGCGCTCCCGGCGCTGCGGGCCGAACCGGGCCGCGACGGCGACCTCGTCTGGCGGCTTCGGGTGAGCCTCCCGCTGCTGGACGACGGCCGGCTCGATCTCCGCATCGACGTTCCGCCGGGCGAGGCGGCGACGGAGATCCTGGAGGAGATGGCGCTGGGCGACGATCCGGCCCGCCACCTCGACGGCCTGCGCGCGGCGCTCGCCGGGACGGCCGCGGACCTCACGGCCTCGTTGCGCTCGACAATCGCCCGGCTGCGCGTCCAGATCAGCGAGGACCTGCACGAGACCGGGGCGGACGCGCCGACTTACATCGCCCACCTCGACCGGTCGCTCCGCTCGCGCATCTTCACGCCGGCGCCGAACCTCGCTCGCACCATCGGCGACACGCTCAAGACCGTCCGCACCCGGGCGAAGGTGGTGGCGCGGGAGGAATCCGGCCGGCGGCGCCTGCGCGACCGGGTCGGGTTCGGCGGCTACATCGACAAGTTCGTGCCCGCCCGCCGGCTGAACCGGCGGATCGTCTTCCACATGGGGCCGACCAATTCCGGCAAGACCTACGCGGCGCTCCAGGCCCTGGCGCAGGCGCAAACCGGCACCTACCTCGCCCCGCTGCGGCTGCTCGCGCTGGAGAATTACGAGGCGCTGCTGGAACGGGGGCTGCGCGCCGGCATGGTCACGGGCGAGGAGATCCTGGGCGAGCCCGACCCCAGCCACACCGCGCGCACCATCGAGACGGCGGACCTGCGCCGCCCGGTCGATGTGGCGGTGATCGACGAGATCCAGATGCTGTCCGATCCCGATCGCGGCTGGGCCTGGACCAACGCCTTGTTCGGCATCCCGGCGAAGACCGTCATCGTCTGCGGCTCGGACGATGCCCTGTCGCATGTCCGCCGCGCGGCGGAGGCGGCCGGGGAATCCCTCGACGTCGTGACCTTCGCGCGCAAGACGCCGCTGGTGGCGCTGGACACGCCCGTCCCCCTCGAATCCGTGCAACCGGGCGACGCCGTCGTCGCCTTCTCGCGCCGGGCCGTGCACGAGATCCGCGAGACCCTGGTGGCGGAGGGGCGAAGCGTCTCCACGATCTACGGCGCCCTGTCGCCGGAGGTGCGCCGCGCCGAGGCGCGACGGTTCCGCGACGGCGAGGCCGAGGTGCTGGTCACGACCGACGCCATCGGCATGGGCCTCAACCTCGGGCCGCTCAAGCGCGTGATCTTCTCGGCGGTCACGAAATGGGACGGGACGGCGACGCGCCCCCTCACCAACCCGGAAATCCGCCAGATCGCCGGCCGGGCCGGACGCTTCGGCCATCAGGACGAGGGCCACGTCTCGGCCACAGACGATACGAGCCTCGGGCCGATCCGCGACGCCCTGGCCGGCGCCCCGACGGCGCCTGCCGCCGACACCCGGTTCTATGTCCGGCCGGATCTGATCGCGATCGAGGCGGCGGCCCTGGAACTCGGCACCGCCTCCCTCGCCGAGGTGCTGACCCACTTCGCCCGCGCGACCTTCTACGACGGCTCGCCGTTCCAGCCCTCCGCGATGGAGGAGGCGCTGGAGGCCGCCCGCGCGGTGGACAAGGCCGGGCTCCCGATCCGCGAGGCCTTCGCCTTCGCCGTCGCCCCGATCGACCGCCGCGACGCGGTGTCCACGGGCGTGCTCGACCGCTGGGTCCAGGCCCGCGCGGCCGGCGCGTTCGTCCCCGCCTTGCGGGCCAGCGTCGACGGCGACCTCGGCGACCTGGAGCGCACGGTCAAACTCGCCGCCGCCTATCTGTGGCTGGCGCGCCGCTTCCCCGACACGTTCGACGAGGGCGAGGCGACGAAGGCCCTGCGCAGCCGCGCCAACGCCGCCATCGAGGCGCAGCTTCGGAAAACCGCATCGGGCAAAGTCGCCGCATAGGCCATGGGTCGGTCTCGCGCGTTCACCGCCGTGTCCTCACCCGAACGGGAGCCGCGATGTCGAGCCTTGCCGAGCGAAAGGCCCGCCTGATCGTCCACGGCGACCGGCCCTACAACGCCGAACCGCCCCTCGGCCGGTTGCGGGCCGCCTACCGGACCCCGGCGGCGGATTTCTATGTCCGCTCGCACGGCGATCTCCCGGATCTCGACGCGGAGAGCTGGCGCCTCACCGTCGCGGGCGGAGCCGGGGCCGCGCGGGACTTCTCCCTGCACGACCTGCGGACGGGCTTCCCGGAGGAAACGGTCACGGCGACGATGCAATGCGCCGGCAATCGCCGCGCCGACATGCGCGCGGTGGCCCCGGTCTCCGGCGATCCGTGGGATGCCGGCGCCATCGGGACGGCCGCTTGGACGGGGGTGCGCCTCGGCGACGTCCTGCGCGCCCTGGGCGTCGCGGAGGGCGCGGATCGCCATGTGGCCTTCGAGAGCCACGACAGGGTGGAGGGGCATGCCTACGGGGTCTCGATCCCCCTCGCCAAGGCGATGGCCCCCGAGACCCTGCTCGCCTACGCCATGAACGGGGCCCCCCTGCTGCCCGAGCACGGCTTTCCCGTCCGTGCGGTGGTGCCGGGCTATGCCGGCGTCCGCAGCCCGAAATGGCTCCGGCGCCTCGCCGTGCAGGACCACCCGTCCGACAACCCGATCCAGGCCGGCGATTACAAGCTCTACCCGCCGGACGTGACCGCCGAGACGGCGGACCCGGCCCTGGGCCACACCATCGAGACGATGCCTCTGAACGCCGCGATCTGCGAGCCGCCGCGCGGCGCCATTCTGAGGGCCGGGACGAACCGCATCCGCGGCTACGCGGTGAGCGGGGACCGGGCCATCGTGCGGGTCGATGTCTCCGGGGACGGCGGCCGGTCCTGGATGCAGGCCGCGCTGGAGCACGAAACCGGCGCACCGTTCGCCTGGACGTTCTGGGCGGTGGATCTCGATCTGCCGCCGGGCGAGCACGACCTCGCCGTCCGCGCCTGGGATGCCGCCGGGCAGACGCAGCCGGCGCTGCCGGACGACACCTGGAACCACAAGGGCTACCTCTGCGCCTGCTGGCATCGGGTGCGGGTGAGCGTCGCCGCATAATTCCTCGGCCGGCGGATCGAGGCGCGATCAATTCCGGCTTCCATTATGCTCATTATGAGTATAAGTTGGCACATGTCCGGTCCGGTCGGTTCTGAGGAGACCATCATGGCCACGTTGCGCAATGTCGGTGTGATCGCCCAGCTCCGCAGCGAGGCGAGCAGCCACGTCATCCGCTTCCGCAACGGCCGCATCCGGCAGAGCGGGCGGGGGCTGGTCTTCTGGTTCAGGCCGGAGACCGCCAGCATCAGCGAAGTGCCGGTGGACGACCGCGAGATGACCTTGTTCGTCCGCGGCCGCAGCCGGGATTTCCAGACCGTGGTGGTCCAGGGGACGGTCGGCTGGCACGTCGTCGATCCGGAATTGCTGGCGAGCCGGGTCGACTTCTCCATCGACCTGCGCACCGGGCGCCTGCAGGGCGAGCCCATCGAGCGGATCGAGGCCCGTCTCGGCGGCATCGCCGGTCAGGCGGCGCTGCACTATCTCGGCGCCAGCCCGATCGGCGCCCTCCTCGATGCGGGGCCGGAGCCCCTGCGCGCCGTGCTGGAACGGGCCCTCTTCGCCGCTCCGGCGCTGGCCGAGATCGGCATCGCCGTCGTGTCGGTGCGGCTCACCAACCTCGCGCCGAGCAGCGAGCTGGAACGCGCCCTGCAGACGCCGACCTTCGAGGCCCTGCAGCAGAAGGCCGACGAGGCGACCTTCGCGCGGCGTGCGCTCGCGGTGGAGAAGGAACGCGCCATCGCGGAGAACGAGCTCGCGACGAAGACCGAACTGGCCCGGCGGGAGACGGTGCTGATCGCCCAGGAGGCCGAGAACGCCCGCGACCGCGCCGCCGGCGTCGCGCAGGCACGGGGCCTGGAGGCGGCGGCGGAGGCCGAGCGCATCCGGCTCGTCGAGGGCGCCCGCGTCGAGACGGAGCAGCGCCGCGCCGCAATCTACCGGGACATGCCGCCCGCCATCCTGCTCGGGCTGGCGGCGCAGGAACTCGCCGGCAAGCTGGAGACGATCGAGCACGTCAACGTCACGCCCGACCTGCTGGCAGCGGTTCTCGGCGAGGTCCGGGGCGCTCTCCCGTCGCGGATCGCACCGCGCTGAGGAGGCGGACCATGCCGAGCATCACCCCACGGGTGGTCTTCGTGATCCGCGACACGGATTACGAACAGCTCATCGCCCGGCACGCGACCCGGGGCCAGGTCCGGTTCTTCCTGGAGAGCCGGGGCCAGACGCTCGCCGAGGTCGAGGCGCGCCACGCCCGGTTCCAATCGATCCTCGCCGAAGCGCGGGCCTGCGTGCCGCCGGAGTGGCGGCAGGCCCTGGTGCGGCGCCCCGATCTCGACCGCTTCCTGTTCGCCCCGGAGGACGTGGTGGTGGCGGTGGGGCAGGACGGGCTGGTGGCCAACGTCGCCAAGTATCTCGACGGGCAGCCGGTCGTCGGCGTCAACCCGGCCCCCGACCTCTACGACGGGGTGCTGGCCCGGGTCCGGGTGGAGGCCCTGCGCGAACTCCTGCCCGCCGGTGCGGCCGGCGCCGCGCCCGTGGAACGGCGGACCATGGTGCAGGCGACGTTCGACGGCGGCGAGCGGCTGCTCGCCCTCAACGAGATCTTCGTCGGCCACCGCAGCCACCAATCCGCGCGCTACCGGATCGATGACGGGGTTCGGGCGGAGGACCAGTCGTCCAGCGGGCTGATCGTCGCCTCGGGCACCGGCCTGACCGGCTGGGCGCGCTCGATCAGCGAGGCGACGCACCTGACCGTGGAGGTCGGCATCGGGGAGGCGGCCTTCGGCTACTGGGTGCGCGAGCCGTTCCCGAGCGTCGCCACCGGCACCGACCTGCGCGGGGGCAAGTTCGCCGGATCGCCCCTCACCGTGGTGTCGCGGATGAACGAGGGCGGCGTCGTCTTCTCCGACGGGATCGAGCAGGATTTCGTCGCCTTCGACTGGGGGCGGCAGGTGGTGATCACGCCGGCCTCCCGATCGCTGAACCTCATGATCCCCTAGCGCCGCAGGACGCCGGGGGAGGGGAGGCGCTGTGGCTACCGGGCGGTGGTGGCCGCGCCCCCGATGATCGGCGCGCCGATCGCCAGCGCCTTGCCCGTCACGGGCGAATTCGCCATCTGGCCGGTCATCATCACCGCGAGCACCGCCAGCATCAGGCCGACGCTGCCAATGGATGCAAAATAGACCGGCAGTCGTCCCGAGTCGTGGTGCCCATTCTGGGTGGAATGTCTCTCAGCCAATTCAGTGCCTCGTCGGTCCGGTCGATGGATATACGGGAGCAACAGATCGCAGAGACCAAAGGTCCATCCCTGTGGCGCTATCGACGCGATCCCCCGGCAGGGCCATTGACCCCGTCGCCGCGCCATAATAGATTATGTTCATAATCTTTACGGACGGCGACGGGAGCGGGCGATGGATGCGAGATGGGTGATCGGGCTCGCCGGCTTGGCCCTGGCGTCATGCTCGCCGGCCGAGACCGCCGTGACGCCGCAGCCGCCCCTGGTGCAGACCGTCGCGGTCGCCCCCGCCACGGGGGGGCTCGTGCGCTACACCGGGGTGATCCGGGCCCGGACCGAGAGCAATCTCGGCTTCCGGGTCGGCGGCAAAATCGCCGAGCGCCTCGTCGATCCGGGCGATCACGTCCGCCTCGGGCAGCCGCTGATGCGCCTCGACCGGACGGATTTCAGCCTCGCGCTCAACGCCGCCCGCGCCTCCGTCGAGGCGGCCCGCGCGCAGATGGTCAAGGCCAGGGCCGACGAGGAGCGCAGCCGCAAGCTCGTGGGCGACGGCTGGACCTCCAAGCAGACCTACGACCAGAACAAGGCCGCCGCCGACGCGGCCATCGCCCAGTTCGCCAGTGCCGAGGCGCAGGCGAGCCAGATCGCCAACCAAGCGGGCTATTCCGAGCTTCAGGCCGATGCCGACGGCGTCGTGATGGAGGTGCCGAGCGAGCCCGGTCAGGTCGTCGCCGCCGGCCAGACCGTGGTGAAGCTCGCCCGCGACGGTGCCCGCGAGGCGGAGGTGTTCCTGCCCGAGGCGAGCCGGCACCTCGCGAAGGGCACGGCGTCAGCGACCCTCTACGCCGAGGGCGAGGCGACCTATCCGGCGCGCCTCCGCGAATTGTCCGCCACCGCCGACCCGGCGACCCGCACCTACCGCGCCCGTTACATCCTCTCAGGCGGGGGCGAGGCCGCGCCGCTGGGGGCGACCGTCACCCTCCGGCTGAAGCCGGCACAGGGACAGGTGGCGATGGTCTCGGTGCCGCTGGGCGCCCTGTTCGATCAAGGCGGCGGCTCGGCCGTCTGGCGCTACGACGCCGAGACCCAGACAGTCGCGGCGCAGCCCGTCACGGTGGCACGCCTGTCGGAGGAGAGCGCGGAGGTCGCCGCCGGCCTGAACCCTGGCGACCGGATCGTGTCGCTCGGCGCCCACCTGCTGAAGGCCGGGCAGCCGGTCCGGCAGGCCGCCACGGGCATGACGGGGGCCGTCCGATGAACGCCTCCGCCTTCAACCTCTCGGCCCTGGCGGTGCGCGAGCGCGCCGTCACGCTGTTCCTCCTGCTCGCCGTCACGGCGGCGGGGATCTTCGCCTTCGAGAAGCTGGGCCGGGCGGAGGATCCGACCTTCACGGTGAAGACGATGGCGGTCTCGGCGGCGTGGCCCGGCGCGACCACCGACGAGATGCAGCGGCAGGTCGCCGACCCGCTGGAGAAGCGCCTGCAGGAACTCGTCTATTACGACCGGGTCGAGACGACGCTCCGCCCCGGCCTGATGCTGATGAAGGTGTTCTTCCGGGATTCGATGCCCCCGGCGAAGCTCCCCTCGGAGTTCTATCAGGCGCGCAAGAAGCTCTCGGATCAGGCCTCCACCCTGCCGCGCGGCGTGCTCGGGCCGCTGTTCAACGACGAGTTCTCGGACGTCTACTTCGCCCTTTACGCGCTTCAGGCGCAGGGCCTGCCGCACCGGGCCCTCGTGCTCCGCGCCGAGGACCTGCGCCAGCGGCTCCTGCGCGTGCCCGGCGTCGAGAAGATCAACATCCTCGGCGAGCAGGCGCAGAAGATCTTCGTAGAGGTCTCCTACCAGCGCCTCGCGACCCTCGGCATCACCGGGCAGCAATTGCTGGCGGCGCTTGCCAACCAGAACGACGTGACGCCAGCCGGCTTCGTGGAGGCCGAGGGCCCGCGCGTGTACCTGCGCCTCGACGGCGCCCTCGACGGGCTCGACGCGATCCGCAACCTGCCGGTGGCGGCGGGCGAGCGCAGCCTCAAGCTCGGCGACATCGCGGAGGTGAAGCGCGGCTACGAGGACCCGAAGAGCTTCGCGATCCGCAACGACGGCGAGCCGGCCCTGATGCTCGGCCTCGTGATGAAGCCCGGCTTCAACGGCCTCAGCCTCGGCGAGGCGTTGAACCAAGAGGAGGTCGCGATCCTCCACGACCTGCCGGTCGGTGTGACCTTCACCAAGATCACCGATCAGGCGAAGGTCATCGACGAGGCGATCCACGAGTTCATGGTAAAGTTCTTCACCGCCCTCTCGGTGGTGATCTTCGTGAGCCTCGTGGCCCTGGGCTTCCGCGTCGGCCTCGTGGTGGCGCTCGCCGTGCCGCTCACCCTCTCGGCGGTGTTCGTGGTGATGATGATCACCGGCCGCGACTTCGACCGCATCACGCTAGGCGCACTCATCATCTCGCTCGGCCTCCTCGTGGACGACGCGATCATCGCCATCGAGATGATGGTGGTGCGCATGGAGGAGGGCGCCGACCGGGTCTCGGCGGCGACCCACGCCTGGAGCGCCACCGCCGCGCCGATGCTCACCGGCACCCTCGTCACCATCGCGGGCTTCCTGCCCGTGGGCTTCGCCGCCTCCACGGCGGGCGAATATGCCGGCAACATCTTCTGGGTGGTGGCCTTCTCGCTGATCGTCTCGTGGATCGTGGCCGTGACCTTCACGCCCTATCTCGGCGTGAAGCTCCTGCCCGCCATCAAGCGCGTCGAGGGCGGGCACGCGGCGATCTACGCCACCCGGAACTACCAGCGGCTGCGCCGGGTGGTGCGGTTCTCCGTCGATCACAAGTGGATGGCGGCGGGCATCACCGTGGCGCTGTTCGCGGCGTCCATCGTCGGCATGGGCCGGGTCGAGAAGCAGTTCTTCCCGAACTCGGAGCGCGCCGAACTCATCGTGGAGGTGACGCTGCCGACGGGCTCCGCCTTCGCGACCACCGAGGCCAGCGTGAAGCGGGTCGAGGCGGCCGTGCGCGCATTGCCGGAGGCCCGCGAGATCACGAGCTATATCGGCCAGGGGATGCCGCGCTTCGTGCTCTCCTTCGATCCCGAACTGCCGGACCCCGCCTTCGCGCAGATCGTGGTGCAGACCGCCGATTCCCACGCCCGCGACGTGCTGCGCGGCAAGGTGCGCCACCTCGTGGACGAGGGGCGCTTCCCCGAGGCGCGGGTTCGCGTCCTGCAGATCGTGTTCGGGCCGCCGGTGCGCTTTCCCGTGGCCTTCCGGGTGGTCGGCCCCGACCTCGACGTCATCCGCGGCATCGCGGCGGAGGTACGCGACGTCATGATGGCCAACCCCAACATGCGCCTCGTCCACCTCGACTGGGGGAACCGGACGCCGACCCTGCACCTCGCCCTCGACCAGGAGCGCCTGCGCCTGATCGGCCTGACGCCGAAAGAGGCGGGCCAGCAATTGCAGAGCTACCTCAACGGCACCCCCGCCACCCAGGTGCGCGAAAACCTGCGTTCCGTGGACGTGCTCCTGCGCAGCCCCGGCCCGGAGCGCCGCTCGCTCGGCGACATCGGCGACCTGACGCTCGCGACGAAGGACGGGCGGCAGGTCCCGCTCTCGCAGGTGGCGCATCTGGAGAGCCGCAACGAGGACGCGGTGCTCAAGCGCTACAACCGCGAGACCTACATCCGCGTGCAGGGCGACGTGCTCGATGGCCGGCAGCCGCCGGACATCCACGCGGAGGTCGTCCCCGCCCTCGCGGCGATCAAGGCGAAGCTGCCGCCGGGCTACCGCATCGACACGGCCGGCTCGGTCGAGGAGAGCGAGAAGGCGATGAAGGCCCTGGTGACGGTCTTTCCGCTGATGCTGATCGTGACGCTGACGGTCATCATGCTGCAGGTGCGCTCGTTCACCACCATGTTCATGGTGTTCGCCACCGCGCCGCTCGGCCTCGTCGGCGCCGTCCCGACGATGCTGATCTTCCACCAGCCCTTCGGCTTCAACGCGATCCTCGGGCTGATCGCGCTGTCGGGCATCCTGATGCGCAACACGCTGATCCTCGTGGACCAGATTCACCACGACCGTGCGGCGGGGCTGTCCGACTACGAGGCCATCGTCGAATCGACGGTGCGCCGGGCCAGGCCCGTGATCCTGACGGCGGCGGCGGCGATGCTCGCCTTCATCCCGCTCACCCACTCGGTGTTCTGGGGGGCGCTGGCCTACGTGCTGATCGGCGGCGTCGGGGTCGGGACGCTGCTGACCCTCCTGTTCCTGCCGGCCCTCTACGCCCTGTGGTTCCGGGTGGCGCGGGAGCCGCGCGGGGCGGACGCCCCCGCGCGCGGCGTCGCGGCGCCCGGCCTTCTATAGATGACATGACGCATCTATATGACGCCGAGGAACGCCCCAAGGATCAGGCCATGCCGAGAGTGTCGCAGGAGCAGGCGAGGATCAACCGGCAGCGCGTCGTCGAGGTCGCGGCGGCCCTGTTCCGCGAGCGCGGCCTCCACGGCGTCGGGGTGGTCGACATCATGGCCGCCGCCGGCCTGACCCATGGCGGCTTCTACGGCCAGTTCGCCAACAAGGATGCCCTGGCGGCGGAGGCCTTCGACGCGGCCCTCGCCGAGGAACACCGGGGCACCACGGACAAAGTGGTCGAGAACTACCTGTCGCTCGGCCACGTGAAGACGCCGGGGCGGGGCTGCCCCCTGGCCGCGCTGGCGAACGACGTCTCCCGCGAAGGGGCGGGCAGCCTCGTCCGGGCGCGGTTCACGAAGGGCGTGGAAGGGTTGGCCGCCCTCTTCGCCGGTCTCACGCCGAAGGCCTCGAAGGAGCGCCGTCGCCAGCGCGCCCTGGCGACGATGGCCACCCTCGTCGGAGCCGTCGTCCTGGCCCGCGCCGTCGATGACGAGGACCTGGCCAAGGAACTGCTCCAGGCGGCGCAGGATTCCGTCGCGCCCTGATCGCTCCCCGTCCGCGCCGCATGGTCGGTGTGTCACCGCACCCAATCGCGGGGCCCCGGCCAAACCACGCTTGCCATTATAGATTATGTTCGTAATTTAAATGGCGAACGCGGCCGCATGGGTGGCCGCAGGGAGACGACGATGAGCCAGATCTCGACCAGAAGTTCGACCAAAACCGCGATCGTCACCGGGGCCTCGTCCGGGATCGGGCTCGAAACCGCCAAGGCCCTGCGGGCGGCCGGCTACCGCGTCTACGGCACGAGCAGGAAGCCCGCCGCCGTGGGCGGCGATGTCCCGCTGCTCGCCTGCGACGTCACCGACGACGCGTCCGTCGCGGCGATGGTCGAGACCGTGTTCGGCGAGACCGGCCGCATCGACCTTCTGGTCAACAATGCCGGGTTCGGAATCAGCGGCGCGGCCGAGGAATCCTCGGTCGGGCAGGCCCAGGCGATGTTCGACGTCAACCTGTTCGGCCTGATCCGCACGACCCGCGCCGTCCTGCCGATCATGCGGTCCCAGAAGGCGGGGCGCATCGTCAACATCAGCTCGATCCTGGGCTTGGTCCCCGCGCCGTACATGGCCCTCTATGGCGCCAGCAAGCACGCGGTCGAAGGCTACTCGGAATCGCTCGATCACGAGGTCCGCGACCAGGGCATCCGGATCGTCCTCGTGGAGCCCGCCTACACGCGCACGCGCTTCGACCAGAACCTCGTGCGGCCCGACGCGCCGCTGGACCTCTACGCGGCCGAGCGCACGAAGCGGGACCACTTCATGGACGAGGTCATGAAGACCGGCGACGCGCCCGAGGTGGTGGCGAAGGTCGTGGTGGCGGCGGCGACCGCGTCGGTGCCCAAGCGCCGCTACACCGCCGGGTCGAAGGCGCGTCAGGTCAGCCTGCTGCGCCGGTTCGTTCCCGGTGGCGCGTTCGACCGGAGCTTCCGCAAGGAGATGCATCTCCCCCGGATCGCGTAACCGCGGATGGGGCCGACGCGAATCGCGGTGGCGTGGTAGCCTGATGCCGTGAAAGCCGAGACGCCTCCCTTCGACTACGGGCTGCTGCCGCCCCTCGCACGCTTCCGGGACATCTTCGACGATGCCCTGTACGCGCCCGTGCCCGATGCGTGGTGGATCGCGTCGAGCGACGTCACGATGTCCACGGCGGCCATCGAGGAGGGGCGCTACCGGGCGGTGAACCTCGCGGGCGCCGCCGCCATCGCGTCCATCCGCAACGCCTTGCCCGGCCGCGAGGTCCCCTTCGTCTTCGGCGGCGACGGGGCCAGCGTCCTGATCCCGCCCGACGCACGGGCGATGGTGGAGGCGGCGCTGGCGGCGACGGTGACCTGGGCGCGCGAGGAACTCGGCCTGACCCTCCGGGCGGGCCTGATCCCCGTCGCGGCGGTGCGCGAGGCGGGGCTCGACCTGCGCGTCGCCCGCTACCAAGCCTCCGCCGACATCGCCTACGCGATGTTCACCGGGGGCGGGCTGGCCTGGGCGGAGGCGGCCATGAAGACCGGCCGCTTCGCGGTGGCACCCGCCGCCGGGGGGACGCGCCCCGACCTCACCGGCCTGTCGTGCCGCTTCAAGCCGGTCGGCCGGCGGGGCGATCCCATCCTCTCGCTGATCGTGGTCCCGCGCGACGGGGCGGATCGGGCGGCGGTGCGCGCCGTGCTGGAGGGCGTGATCGCCGCCATCGACGAGGGGCCGGACATGGGCTGCCCCCTCCCGGAGGGGGGACCGCCGATGGGCGCCCCCTGGACCGGCCTGCGGGACGAGGTGCACGTCGCCGGGCCGATGCGGGGCGCGTTCGCCGTGCGCTGCGCCGTGGCCTTCGCGCGGCGCTGCTTTTCGTTCGCGATCTTCCGCTTCAACCTCACGGTCGGCCGGTTCTCGCCCAAGACCTACGTGCGCCAGCTCGTCGCCAACGCCGACTTCCGCAAATACGACGACGGCCTGCGGGTGACGGTCGCCTGCCCGCTGCGCACCGTCGACCGGATCGAAGCCATGCTGGAGGCCGCCCGATCCGAGGGCTTGGTGCGGTATGGCCTGCACCGGCAGGAGGCGGCGGTGGTGACCTGCATCACGCCCTCGCCCCTGCGGGCCGATCACCTGCACTTCGTCGATGGCGCCGGAGGCGGCTATGCCCGCGCGGCGCAGAACCTCAAGCGGGCGGTCGGGTGAGCCCGGCGGCGATCCCCTTCCTGGCGGGGCTCGACCCCGCCGCCGCCTCGGCCGTCGGGCGGCGGTTCGCCTCCGTCGCGGTCGCGGGCGGCGTGCCGGTGTTCGAGCAGGGGGAGGAGGGCGACGCGCTCTACATCCTCGTCTCCGGCGCGGTAGGCATCTCCGCCCGCGATCCCCGGGACGGGCAGACCCGGCGCCTTGCCCGCCTGACGCCGCCGGAGGCGTTCGGCGAGATGGCGCTCCTCTCCCACGAGCCGCGTTCGGCGACGGCTACGGCCCTGCGCGACACGCATCTGCTGCGCCTCGGGCGCTCCGCCTTCGAGGAGATCGTCGCCGAGCATCCCTCGACGCTCCTGTACGTCGCCCGCCTCCTGGCCGAACGCCTGCGCGTCGCCTCCGGGGGCCATGCCTTCGACCACCCGCCCCGCAGCTTCGCGGTGCTCGCCATAACGGACGGCCCCGACGCGGCGGCCTTCGGCCATGACCTCGCCCGCGCCTTCGACGAGGCCCTGCCGGGGACGACGGGCTGCCTGACGGACTGGCCGGAGGGCGCCGACGAGACGTGGTTCCACGAGTACGAGACGCGGCACGCCCGCACGATCTTCGTGGCCCACCGCGTCACCGATTGCCCCTGGTGCAAGCTCTGCCTCCGGCATGCCGACCACATCCTGCTCCTCGCCGAGCCGGAGACGCCGCCGCGTCCGGGGGCGGCGGCCTGCATCGAGCCCCTCCGCTCGGCCTGGATCCAGATCGACCTCGCCATCCGCCAGCCTGCGGGCGTGTCCCTCCCGCGCCCGCTCCATCCGGCGGTCGCCGCCCTGCCGTCCTCGATGCGGATCCAGGTCCGCGACGGCAGCGTCCGGGACCGGGCGCGGCTGGCGCGGCTCGCCATCGGCAAGGCCCGCGGCCTCGTCCTCGGCGGCGGCGGCGCGCGGGGCCTCGCCCATCTCGGCGTCCTCGAAGCCCTGGCCGAGGCGGACTTCCCCGTGGATTTCGTCGGCGGCACCAGCATGGGGGCCATCGTCGCGGCGAGCGTCGCGATGGACCTCGGCCCGGCCGAGATCCGGGACAGGATGGAGGCGACCTTCGTCGGCCGGAACCCGCTGAACGACTACACCCTGCCGTTCCACGCCCTGACGCGGGGATTGAAGGTGGACACCGCCCTCCGCGAGAGCTTCGGCGCGGCCCGGATCGAGGAATTGTGGCTCCCCTACCTCTGCGTGTCCTCGAACCTCACGACGGGCGCGGCCATGGTCCACCGCAGCGGCGACCTCGCCACCGCGCTGCGCGCCAGCATCGCCATCCCCGGCCTGCTGCCGCCCGTCGTCTCGGAGGAGGGCATCCTCGTGGACGGCGGCATGATGAACAACCTGCCGGCGGACGTGATGGCGGGGCTGGGGCGGGGGCCGGTCCTGGCCATCGATGTCGGCAGCGACCGCGCCTTCACCGGCATGCCGGCGCGCTCGTGGACGGGCCATCTCGTCCGCCGCCTGCTCGGCCTGCCGGATGCGATGCCGGGGATCGCGCCGCTGCTCCTCCGGGCGGCGACCGTGTCGAGCGACGCCCAGACCATGATGTCGGTGAGCCGCGCCACGGTGGTGCTCAAGCCGCCCCTCGAAGGGGTCGATCTGCGGGATTGGTCGAGCTTCGCGACGACCGCCGCCCTCGGCTACCGCTGCACCCGCGAGGCGATCGACGCGAAGGGGCTCGCAGGCTGGGCGTGAGGGCGCGCAGGTGCGCCGGCACACCGGGGCTCCAACCGAGCCGGTAACGGGCTCGGCCCTCAGGCGAATGACGTCCTGAGACATCCGCCCAGCGCAGGAGGCCGCCATGCCCGTTCCGACCCCCGTTTCCCCGACCCACGCCTTCCGCCCGGCCTCGCCGCCGGCCGCGCCGGGCCTTTGGCATCGCGTGGCGGGCGAGGTCGCGGAGGCCCTGGCCGCCTCCTTCCTGGCAGTTGCGGCGGGGGTGCCTCTGCGCTCAGCATACAAGCTGATTCCCGACGGAGATGAGTGACCCCCTCGGACCCCGCTGCCCGGAGATCCACCGATGCGCGTCGTCGTCGACCTCAACCGCTGCCAGGGTTACGCGCAGTGCTGCTACGCGGCCCCCGAATCCTTCGAGCTGCGGGGCCACGAGATCCTGTTCTACGATCCCGCGCCGCCCGATGAGGCCCGGCCCCGGATCGAGCGGGCGCAGCAGGCCTGCCCCGTCCGGGCGATCAGCATCGAGCCAGCCGGCCTCGACCGGGACGACGCGCCATGACCGGCGATCCGGGAATCGTGGTCGTCGGTGCCTCGCTGGCGGGGTTGCGCGGCGCTGAGGCCCTGCGCGAGGCCGGCTACGACGGGCCGCTCACCCTCGTCGGCGACGAGCCCTACCGGCCCTACGACCGGCCGCCGCTGTCGAAGCACGTCCTGGCGGGGGAATTGCCGCCCGAGGCCACCGCCCTGCCGCAGCAGCGGCCCCTGCGGGCCAACTGGCGCCTCGGCCAGCCCGCAACCGCCCTCGACCGGACGCGCAAGGCGATCCGCCTCGGCAACGGCAGCGAGGTGCCCTACACCAAGCTCCTGATCGCGACGGGGGCGCGGGCTCGCCCCTGGCCGGGGGAGGGCGCCCGCCTCGCCGGATTGTTCACCATTCGCGGCCGGGACGATGCCGCCGCCCTGCGGCTCGCCCTCGCCCGACCGCCCAGGCACGTCCTCGTCATCGGCGCGGGGCTGATCGGCTGCGAAGCCGCCTCCTGCTGCCGCGACCTCGGCGTGCCGGTGACGCTGGCCGATCCCAATCCGACGCCCCTGGCCCGCGTGCTCGGAACCCTCGTCGGCGGAACGATCGTCGAATGCCTGCGCCGGGCGGGCGTCGCGTATCGCGCCGGCACGAAGGTCCGCGCCCTCACGGGAGAGGGGGGCCACGTCGCCGGGGCCCACCTGCACGACGGCGGGTTCATCGCGACGGATTGCGTCATCGTCGCCCTCGGGGCCATCCGCGACACGGCGTGGCTGGCGCAAGGTGGCCTGCGCGCCGACGCGGGCGGGCTGACCTGCGACGCGGCCTGCCGGGCGCTCACCCAAGCAGGCGATCCCGATCCCGATATCTGCGCGGCGGGCGACGTCGCGCGCTGGCCGAACCCCCTCTATGGCGGGCGGGAGATGACGGTCGAGCATTGGGGCAACGCCGTGGAGCAGGCGGCGCACGCGGCGCGCACCCTGCTGCGCCCGGACGATCCGCGTCCCTACCGGCACCTGCCGGCGTTCTGGTCGAGCCAGTTCGGGATCAACATCAAGGCGGTCGGCCTCGCAGAAGGGGCGGATGCCGTGGCCATCGTGCAGGGCGACCGGGCGGCGCGGCGCTACCTCGCGGTCTATGGCCGGAGCGGACGCAGCATCGCGGCGGTGTCCTTCGATCAGGCGCGCTGGCTGCCCTCCTACGCGGACCGGATCGCCGAGGGAGCGGCGTTCCCGCCGATCCTCGACGCCACCGACCAGGGCCGGGTCGAGATCCTGGCGCCGGGCTTCCCGCCGCCCCGCCCCGGCCCGGCCGCCGACGAACGGATGCGGGAGATGGCCCATGTCTGAGGACGCGCTGTTCGCGGAGGTGCTCGATCCGGCCAACCGCGCCGACCCGTACCCGATCTACGCCCGGCTGCGGCGGATGCCCGTCTCGCGCCAGCGCGACGGGGCCTATGTCGTCAGCACGCACGCGGCGATCCGCAGCCTGCTCTTCGACCCGCGCCTCAGTTCGGAGGACCTGCCGCCCTCCCGGCGGCCGCGCACCGGCAACCCGCTCACGGACTGGATCCTCAACCCCATCAAGAACCGGGTGGCCAACGCCCACCGTCCGCTGATCTTCCGCGACCCGCCGGCCCACGACACCCTGCGCGGCTTCGTGATGAACGAGTTCACCATCACGCGGGTCAACGGCCTGCACGGGCGGGTCGGGGCGCTGGTGGACACGCTCATCGAGCGGTGCCGGGGGCGGGACACCGTGTGCCTCGTCGATGACCTGTCCTATCCGCTGCCGGTGGCGGTGATCTGCGAATTGCTCGGCGTGCCGGAGGCGGACGAGCCGCAATTCCACGCCTGGGCGACGCAACTGGCCACGGCTCTGGAGCCGGATGCCCGCCGGGACGACGAGGCCCGCCGGGTGACGGTGACGACCTTCGACGCCATCGCCGCCTACATGCGCCGGCTGATCCGGGAGAAGCGGCGCCACCCCGCCGACGACATGCTGAGCGGCCTGGCCCGGCCGTCCCGCGCCGGGGCGACCGCCATGGGCGACGTGGACCTCATCGCGACGGCGGTCCTGCTCCTCGTCGCGGGGCACGAGACCACGGTGAACCTCATCACCAACGGCATGCTGACCCTGCTCAGGCACCCGCACGAACTCGACCGGCTGAAGGCCGATCCCGAGCGGGCGCCGCGCCTGATCGAGGAGGTCCTGCGCTACGAGCCGCCCGTCCACTTCCGGACGCGCAAGGCCCTCGGCGCCATCGACATCGCCGGCACGACGATCCCGAAGGGCGCGCCGGTCATCCTGCTGTTCGCCTCCGGCAACCGCGACCCCGAGCGCTTCGCCGACCCGGATCGCTTCGATCCCGACCGGGCGGACAACCAGCATTTCGGCTTCGGGGGCGGTCTCCATTATTGCGTCGGCGCGCCCCTCGCCCGCATCGAGGCGGAGATCGCCCTCGTCACCCTCTGCCGCCGCCTCGTCCGGCCGACCCTGCTCGACGATCCGCCGCCCTACCGCGCCGGGGCGTCCTTGCGCGGTCCCAGCAACCTCGGCATCCGCATCGCCGGCATCGCCTGAACGCCGTCGCGCGCGGGCAATCCCCAGCCCTTCACGAGGGCGTAGACGGCGGGGATCACGAGGAGCGTCAGCACCGACGAGGAGACCATGCCGCCGATCATCGGCACGGCGATGCGCTGCATCACCTCGGACCCGGCGCCCGCGCTCCAGAGGATGGGCAGGAGCCCCGCCATGATGGCGACGACGGTCATCATCTTCGGGCGCACCCGCTCCACCGCGCCGACCATGATGGCCCGGCGCAGGTCCGCCTCCGTCGGGGGGCGCCCCTCGCGCCCGCATGCGGCCCGCGCCTCGGCCCAGGCCTGGTCGAGATAGACCAGCATGATCACCCCGGTCTCGGCGGCGACGCCGGCCAGGGCGATGAAGCCCACCGCCACGGCCACCGACAGGTTGAAGTCCATCCACCAGAGCAGCCACACCCCGCCCACGAGGGCGAAGGGCAGGGACAGCATCACGATGAACGTCTCGGTCAGCCGCCGGAAGTTCAGGTAGAGGAGCAGGAAGACGACGAGCAGCGTCAGCGGCACCACGATCCTCAACCGCGCCTCGGCCCGTTCGAGGTATTCGTATTGCCCGCTCCATTGCAGCGTGGTGCCCGGCGGGAGCCTCACCCCCTCGGCCACGGCCCGACGCGCGGCGGCGACGTAGCCGCCGAGGTCCCGCCCCGCGATGTCGATGAAGAGATAGACCGCCAGCCGGCCGTTCTCGGTGCGGATCGCGGTCGGCCCCCGCGCCAGCGCCACCGTGGCGACCTCGCGCAGGGGCACCGTCCCGCCCGCCGGCAGGGGCACCTGCACCTCGTCCGCGATGGCCCTCGGGTCCGAGCGGAGGGCACGGGGGTAGCGCACGTTCACGGTGTAGCGCTCGCGGCCCTCGACCGTGTTCGTCACCGTCTGCCCGCCGAGCGCCGTCGCGATGACGTCCTGCACGTCGCCGACCGTCAGGCCGTAGCGCCCCAGCGCCTCGCGGTCGGGGGTGATGTCGAGGAAGTAGCCGCCGATCACCCGTTCGGCATAGGCGCTCGCGGTGCCCGGCACGGCCCGCACAAGAGCCTCGACCTGCCGGGCGACGCCCTCCATCCGGGTCAGGTCGGTGCCGAGCACCTTCACGCCGACCGGGGTGCGGATGCCCGTCGAGAGCATGTCGATCCGGGCGCGGATCGGCTGCGTCCAGGCGTTCGAGACGCCGGGGAACTGCAGCGCCGCGTCCATCTCGGCTTTCAGGCTCGCCAGCGTCACGCCCGGCCGCCAGTCCGCCTTCGGCTTCAGGGTGATGATCGTCTCGAACATCTCCAGCGGCGCCGGGTCGGTGGCGGTGCCGGCGCGCCCGGCCTTGCCGTAGACCGAGGCCACCTCGGGGAAGCCCTTGATGATGCGGTCCTGGGTGGCCAGCAGTTCGCCCGCCTTCGTCACCGAGAGGCCGGGCAGCGTCGTCGGCATGTAGAGCAGGCTGCCCTCGTCGAGGTCGGGCATGAATTCCGAGCCGAGCTGCCGCGCGGGCCAGAGCGTCGCCGCCAGGACGCCGAGGGCGACGAGGAGGGTGAGGACGCGCGCCCGCAGCACGCCCGCGATGAGCGGGCGGTACAGCCGGATCAACAGGCGGTTCAGCGGGTTGCGGTGCTCCGGGACGATCCGCCCGCGCACGCACAGCACCATCAGCGCCGGGACGAGCGTCACCGACAGGAGCGCCGCCGCCGCCATGGCGAAGGTCTTGGTGGTGGCGAGCGGCCCGAACAGCCGGCCCTCCTGGCTCTCCAGGGTGAAGATCGGCAGGAAGCTCACGGTGATGACGAGGAGGGAGAAGAACAGCGACGGCCCGACCTCGGAAGCCGCCTCGATCAGGATCGCGACGCGCGGCTTGCCCGGCGGCGCCCGCTCCAGGTGCTTGTGGGCGTTCTCGATCATCACGATGGCGGCGTCGATCATGGCGCCGACCGCGATGGCGATGCCCCCCAGCGACATGATGTTGGCGCCGAGCCCCAGGGCCTTCATACCCGCGAGCGCCATCAGGATTCCCACCGGCAGCATCAGGATGGCCACCAGCGCGCTGCGCACATGCAGCAGGAACACCACGCAGACGAGGGAGACGATCAGGCTCTCCTCCACCAGCGTCCGGCGCAGGGTGTCGATGGCCGCCTCGATCAGCTGCGAGCGGTCGTAGACGGGCAGGATCTCCGTGCCGGCCGGCAGGCTGCCGGCGATCTCCGCGAGCTTCGCCTTCACGCCCTCGATGACGGTGAGGGCGTTCGCGCCGAAGCGTTGCAGCACGATGCCGCCCGCGACCTCGCCCTCGCCGTTCATCTCGGTGAGGCCGCGCCGCTCGTCCGGCCCGAGTTCGACCCGCGCGACGTCCCGCACCCGCAGGGGCGTGCCGGCGGCGGTCTTGAGCACGATGTCCTCGATGTCGGCGACGCTCCTCAGGTAGCCGCGCCCGCGCACCATGAACTCGAACTCGGAGAGTTCGACCGTGCGTCCGCCGACATCGGCGTTGCTGGCGCGGATGGCCTCCCGCAGCCTGGCAAGGGAGATCCCCTGCGCCCGCAGGCGGTTCGGATCGACCACGACGGTGTATTGCTTCACGAAGCCGCCGACGCCCGCGACCTCGGCCACGCCCTCCGCCCGCGACGCCCCGAAGCGGATCACCCAATCCTGCAGGGAGCGGAGTTCGGCGAGCGACCGCTCCTTCGCGACGACGACGTATTGATAGACCCAGCCCACCCCCGTCGCGTCGGGGCCGAGGGTCGGCGTCACCCCGGCGGGCAGGCGGCTCGCCACGCCGTTGAGGTATTCGAGCACCCGCGAGCGGCCCCAATACGGATCGGTGCCGTCCTCGAAGATCACGTAGACGAAGGACACGCCGAAGAACGAGAAGCCCCGCACCACCTTGGCCTTCGGCACCGTCAGCATGGCGGTGGTGAGCGGATAGGTGACTTGGTCCTCGACCACCTGCGGGGCCTGCCCCGGATACTCGGTGTAGACGATGGCCTGCACGTCCGAGAGGTCGGGGATGGCGTCGAGGGGCAGGGTCCGCAGGGCCAGCACGCCGGCCGCGACGGCGAAGATTGTCCCGGTCAGCACGAGGACGAGGTTGCGGGCCGACCAGCCGATGAGGCGCGCGATCATGGCCGCGCCCCGGCATTGGCGGCCTGCCGGCCGTCCTTCGGCACGGCGAGGGAGCGCAGCGCCGCCTTCAGGTTGCTCTCGGCATCGATCAGGAAGTTCGCCCCCGTGACCACCCGGTCGCCGACCGAGAGGCCGTCGCGGATCTCGGTGTAGCCCCCGCCGCGCAGGCCGACCGTCACCTGCGTCGGCGCGAAACGGCCCTCGCCGCGATCGAGGAGCACGAGGGGCCGCTCCCCCGTGTCGAGGATGGCGTCGTCGGGAACGGCCACCACCGGCGTCGCGTCCCCGGTGGCGATCTCGACGTCGGCGTACATGTCGGGCAGCAGCGTCCCGTCCGGGTTCGGCAGCTCGATCCGCACCCGCGTGGCCCGCGTCTCCGGGTTCACCTGCGGGTAGATCACCGCCACCCGGCCCGCGATGGCCCGGCCGGGGGCCGAGCGCAGCCGCACGGTGGCGGGCTGTCCCACGCGCACGGCCGCGAGGTCGCGCTCGGGCACGTCGGCCAGCACCCACATCGTCGCGATGTCGCCGATGCGGAACAGGGTGTCGCCGGCCCCCGCCTTCATCCCCTCGATGGCGTTCCGCTGCAGGACGACGCCGTCGCGCGGGGAGGACCACGTGATCGCCATCGGCACTGCGCGGGTGCGCTCGATCTCCGCGATGACCTCCGCCGAGACGTTCAGGTTCTGCAGCCGGCGCCGGGCGCCGTCGAAGCCGGGATTGGCGATCAGCTGGGCGGCGGCGGCGTTGATCTCCGGGGAGTAGACATGGACGAGGGGCTGGCCCTTCCGCACCCGTTCGCCGGTCGTGACGGGTTCCACGCGGTCGACATAGGCGTCCGAGCGGGTCGCCACGACGGTGACGCGGCGCTCGTCGAGGGCGATGGTGCCGGGCACGCGCACCGGCCGGGCCACCATGCGCCGTGCGACGGCTTCGGTGCGCACCCCCGTGCGCTGGATCTTGCCCGGCGAGAGGGTGACGGTGGACCCGTCCTCGTCCTCGCCGGCATGGACGGGGATGTACTCCATCCCCATCGCATCCTTCTTCGGCACCGGAGACGTGTCCGGCAGGCCCATTGGGTTGCGGTAGTAGAGGACCGGCCGGGCGGCGGCGGTGGCGGGCGGCGGCGCCTCGTCCCCGTCGACCGTGTCGAAGTTCACGTCCTCGCTCGCCTGCACCGGCCGGAACGCGCGCCCGTCCGCCGTCGCCCTCGGCGCGGCGGAGTAGGCCGGGTTCCCGTCCGGGTCCCGGTAATAGATCACCGGCCCGGTCGCCTGCACGCGTGCGGCCGGCGCGGGAGCGGGACCGTTCCCGTGCCCCGCGACATAGCCGGCTCCCCCCGCCGCCAGCGCGGCGAAGGTCCCGGCGAACCATGCCGCCCGGCTCATTTGACGGCCTGGAAGACGAGCCTGTCCTCGACCGTGCCGGCCTCGCCCTGGACCTTGGCGCCGAGGGAGAGCCGCCAGTTCCCGGCCATCGTCAACTTGGTCTTGAAGCGGTAGAGGCCCGGCTCCGTCGAGGGCAGCGGCTCGATCTTCGTCGTCATGGTCTCCATGTCGTCGGGGGCCATGTCGAGGCGCTTGGCGAAGATCACGGCGTCGGGCACCGGCTTGCCGCTGCGCTTGTCCACGAGCCGGACGGCGACGATGGCCTCGCCCTGCTTCATCTCCTTCTGCGTGAGCTCGAAGGCGTAGTCCTTGATGTCGGCGAGGGCCGGCAGGGCCGACAGCGCGGCGCCGAGCAGCGCGGCCGGCAGGGCGCGCGCGAAGGGGTTCCTGGTCACGGGACTGATCTCCTGAACACGATGGGTCTGGGCGCGCGGACGCGCGTCACCGTGCCGGCGCAAGCGCCGGCGGCATCGGGTTCAGGCTCGGGGGGGCTCGGGTAACGGTGGCCCGTGCAGGCTGACGAAGGAATCCGGCTCCGGCCAGAGCACGCTCGTCCGCGTCGCCGCCGGCACCGGGACGCGCAGGGCGGCCGGCAGCAGGGAGGCCATGCTGGCGAGGCACAGGGCCATCAGCGGGCAGCCCTTGCCGCAATCCGGCTTCGCGGCCTCGGCCTTCGGGCAGCAGGGCATGTCGTCCATGTCCATGCCGGCCATGTCCATATCGGACATGTCGGAGGCCATGGCCCCGTCGTGGCTCGACGCCATCGGAGCGTGCATCCCCGCGGTGGCCGCAGGGGCGGCCACCGGCGTCAGGGCGAGGCTGAGGACCGCGAGGAGCGGCAACAGTCGCCGGAGGGCGAGCCGGAGGGTCACGCGCCAAGGATGCCAAATTCCGGGGCCGCACGGAAGTCCTCCCGCGCGATCGTGTCGCCCGCCGGCCCCGCGTGGTACAGGCACGACGTCACGCTCACGGTCCCCCCGATGCCACGGCCCCCGCTTCGCGCCCGCCCGCGCCGTCCCGTCACGCCGCGTGGCCCCCGGTAGCCCGCCCCCGCCCGAGGCCCGCCGCTGGCCGGTGATCTCCGCCCTCGGCATCGTGGAGATCCTCGCCTGGGGCTCCTCGTTCTACCTGCCGGCGGTGCTCGCCGCCCCGATCGCCGGGGACACCGGGTGGCCCCTGGCCTGGGTGGTCGGCGGCCTCGCCCTCGGCCTGCTCGCCGCCGCTTTCGCCTCGCCCCATGTCGGGGTGGCGATCCACCGCCACGGGGGCCGCCCGGTGCTGGCGGCGGCGGCACTGCTCCTGGCGGCCGGGCTCATCACCCTGGCCCTGGCGCCGGCCCTGCCGGTCTACCTCGCCGGCTGGCTACTCCTCGGCCTCGGCATGGGATGCGGCCTGTACGATCCGGCCTTCGCCACCCTGGGACGCCTCTACGGTGCGCAGGCGAGGCCGGCGATCACCACCCTGACCCTGTGGGGCGGGTTCGCGAGCACCGTGTGCTGGCCGCTCTCGGCGTTCCTCGTCGCCCAGGTCGGCTGGCGCGGCACCTGCCTCGCCTATGCCGGGCTGCATCTCGGGATCACCCTGCCGCTGGTGCTCTGGCTCATCCCGAAAGCCCCCGCGCTGCCGGCGGCGGGGGCGCTTCGGACAGCGGGCACCGGCCCGCTCTCCGCCTCGGAATGGCGGGCCTTCCTGCTCTTCGCCGGGGTGCTGATCCTCGGCGGCGCGATCATGTCGCTGGTGTCGGTGCATCTGCTGACGCTGCTGCAGGCGCGGGGCGTGGCCCTGGCCTCGGCCGTCTCCTACGGGGCGCTGATCGGCCCGGCGCAGGTGGGCGCGCGCATCGTGGAGATGTCCTTCAAGGGGCGGCATCACCCGCTTTGGACCCTGACGGCGGCCCTGGCTCTCGTCGCCCTCGGCCTGATGCTGCTCGCCCTCGGCCTGCCCGGCGTCGGGGTCTGGCTGGTGCTCTACGGTGGCGGCAACGGGATCTATTCCATCGCGCGGGGGACGGTGCCCCTCGCGCTGTTCGGCCCCGCGCGCTACCCGCTCGTGGTCGGCCGCCTCGCCCGGCCGGGGCTGGTGGCGCAGGCGCTAGCCCCGCCGGCCGGGGCCTTCGTGCTGACACAGGCCGGCCCCGATGCCCTGTGGTGGCTCCTGCTCGCCCTGAGCCTCGCCAACCTCGCCTGCGTCGGCGCGCTGTGGCGGGTCCGGTAGCCCGGCCCCGCCTCACACGCGGCCGGGGATCGCCTCGCGCAGGGTGCGCTCGGTCTCGGCGTTCTCGATGCGGTTGATCAGGCGGTTGGTCTCGTGCTCGTCGCGCAGGGTCTTGGCCAGGGTGAAGGCCGAACTCAGCGACAGCAGCGCCGCCATGGCGAGATAGCCCTTCGTCCAGGTGTCGATGTTGGCGAAGAAGACGCCGATGCCGAGCATGGCGACGGCGAGGCCGAAGCTGACGAAGGTAAAGGCCTTCCAGGCGGGGGTGTGGGGCATCTGGGGGGTCATGGGCGTGGTCCTTTTGGGGAATTACGAAGAGGGGGCGGGGTCAGGCGGCCTTGGCGCGGATGCGCCCGAGGATCGCGGCGGGATCGGTGCGGATCTTCCCGTAGCCGGCCGCGTCGAGGCGTTCCTCGATGGCGTGCGGGGCGCCGTCGAGGGCGGCGAGCGCGGTGTCGATGTCGGCTTCGGCGGCTTGGCGTCCGCGCAGCTGCACCAGCGTTGCCTCCGCGTCCTGCAGGGCGCCCGAGGCGTGGGCGATGCCGCGCCGGCCGTTGGCCCCCGCCCGGCGGACGGCCTCCGTGGCGCGGGCCGCCTGAAGCCCGCGATCCAGGTCGCGCAGGCGGCGTTCACCGTCCTCCACGAGGCGGCGCAGGCGGGCCACGTCCGCCGCGAACCCGTCCAGCGCCGCGCGCCGGTCGGCGACCTCGTCCTCCAGGGCCGCGATGCGGATCGCGGCCTGCGTCGCGAGGTCCTCGCGCCCATCGGCCAACGCCTTGGCGGCGGAGTCCTCCAGCGCGGCGGCGCGCTCGGTCAGGGCCTCCACCGCACGGGTCTCGCCCGCTTGGTGGGCCATGGCGATGGCCAGCTCGCGCCGCGCCACCGCCAGCGCCCCGGCCGCGTCCCGGATCTGCTGCCGCAGCAGGACGACGGCGTTGGCGTCGTGGATAGCCTGGGCTTGGTCGGCGACCGTGCCGCGCAGAAGGTCGCTCAGGGTCTTCAACATGTGACACCCCTTTCGAGGGAACGGCCGGCCCGCCTCGCGAGCTATCTTGAACGCCGTTCACGAAATGAGATATACCCGTCCCGAATTCCAATGCAAGGCCTTTCGTGAACGACGTTCCAAAAAAATTGGGCCGACCGTCCAAATCCGACCTGACGCGGGCCGAGGAGCGGTTCGCCCTTGCGCGGATCGCCCTCGAACTGATCGAGCAGGGCGGGCTGGAGGCCCTGACCGCGCGGGCCGTCGCCGAGCGCGCGGGCATGTCGGTGGGGGCCGTCTACAAGGCGTTCGGCGATCTGGAGGCGCTGCGGCTCGAAGCCAACGCGATCACTATGCGCGACATGCGGCGGGTGCTCGAAGCCTCTCTGGACCGCAGCGCCGGCGCCCCGGCGACGGAGCGGCTGCTCGCCCTGGCGGACGCCTATGCCGGGTTCGCGCGGCTGCGCCGCAAGGCCTGGACCGCCATGCTCGCCCCCCGCGTCTCGGACACGCCGCCGGAGATGGCGGGCGAGATCGCGGCCCTGTTCGGGCTGATCGGCAGCGTGCTCACGGAGACCGGCCGCATTCCGGAGGCCGAGATCCCCATCGCGGTGAAGGCGCTCTGGGCGAGCGTCCACGGCATGGTGCATCTCGGGGAGACGAACGGGCTCGGCCCGATCTCCCCCGACGACGTGCCGCGCATGACGCGCCTGCTCGTGACGGCGGCGTTACGTGGCCTCGTGGGCGAGCCACCCCCCTGATCCATACCGCGCTCGTCTGGACGGCAATGTAATAGATATTTGACGTCTCGTTGGCGCGGCGGGAGTGTGACGGGGCCATGATCGGCCATGGCGTGGCGACGGTGGCGACCGCCGTCCCCGAACCGGGAGACATTCATGACCGCGCCGTCCTACAACCCCGCCTGCGGCGGCCTCCCGCCGCAAACGGCTCTGATGACCGGCCGGGCCGTCTTCACCGAAGCCTATGCCGTGCTGCCCCACGGGGTGATGAGCGACATCGTCACGAGCCTCCTGCCGGGCTGGGAGCGAAGCCGGGCCTGGATCCTCGCGCGGCCCCTGTCGGGCTTCGCGGAGACCTTCGCGCAATACCTGATGGAGGTCGCCCCCGGCGGCGGCAGCGACCAGCCCGAGCCGGACCCGCAGGCTCAAGGCGTCCTCTTCGTGGTGGAGGGCCAGGCCCGCCTCACCCTCGACGGCGGCACCCACGCCCTGCGGCCGGGCAGCTACGCCTATCTGGCCCCCGGCGCCGCGTGGTCGCTGCGCAACGAGGCCGGCGAGAGCGTGCGCTTCCATTGGGTGCGCAAGGCGTTCGAGCCGGTGCAGGGCCTCGACCGGCCGACCTCCTTCGTGACGCATGAATCCGCCGTGGAGCCCGCGAGCATGCCCGGCACCGACGGCGCCTGGGCGACGACGCGGTTCGTCTCCCCCGACGATCTGCGCCACGACATGCACGTGAACATCGTGTCGATGCGGCCGGGGGCCTCGATCCCCTTCGAGGAGACCCATGTGATGGAGCACGGGTTGTTCGTGCTCGAAGGCAAGGCGGTCTACCGGCTCAACCGCGACTGGGTCGAGGTCGAGGCCGGGGACTTCATGTGGCTGCGCGCCTTCTGCCCGCAGGCCTGCTACGCGGGCGGGCCCGGCCCCTTCCGCTACCTCCTGTACAAGGACGTGAACCGGCACGCGGCGCTCAGCCCGCGCCGGTCCGTCCTCTGAGCCGGGTCAGGCCAGCGACATCCGCAGCGGCGGCTCGACCTCCGGGGGCAGGGGGCTGACATAGCCCTCCGCGCCCCGGCGGCGGACGAGGTCCTGCCGGGCGGCCTCGCGCAGGCCCGCATCGGTGAGGGCGAGGGCGCCGGTGGCGGCCATCGCCTTGGCCACCTGCACCATCGCCTTGTGGGCCGCCGGGCTCTTCCCCTGCGCCACCACCTGCCAGGTGTGGAACGGCGTGCCCACCGCCACGGTCGGGGCATGGGCCTGCACCGTGGGCACGACCCAGCTCACGTCGCCCACGTCCGTGGAGCCAACCGCCGGCTTCCGCGGCGCGTCGAGGGGCACGAGGAAATCGGCGAGCGGTGCCTCGGTGCGCGGCATTCCGATGGCGCGGAACACGGCATCGATGTCGCCCTCGCCGAGGGTTCCCCGGATCGCCTGCGCGAAGGCGCGGTCGGCCTCGTCGAAATGCGGCGGGCCGAGATCTTCCATCACCCCGTGGAGCGCCTGTTCAAGGGGCGTGTTGCCGAGGAGGTTCGAGACCGCGCTGACGATCCGCACCTCGACGCTGGTCTCGGTCATCAGCGCGGCGCCCTGCGCGATCTTCTTCACCCGCTCCACCAAAGCGAGCATGCCGGGCAGGTCGCCGGCACGGATCGAGTAGCGCACCCGGGCGCTCGCCTGGACGACGTTCGGGGCGATGCCGCCCGCGTCGAGATAGGCGTAATGCACCCGCGCATCGGAGGGCATGTGCTCGCGCATGTAGTTCACGCCGACGCTCATCAGCTCGACCGCATCCAGCGCCGAGCGGCCGAGATGCGGGGCCGCCGCCGCGTGGGCGGTGCGCCCGGTGAAGACGAAGTCGGCGCGGGTGTTGGCGAGCGCCACCGGGGGCGCCACCTCCCAGAAGCTCGCCGGATGCCAGGAGATCGCGATGTCGGCGTCGGCGAAGGCGCCCGCCCGCACCATGAAGGCCTTCGCGGCGCCGCCTTCCTCGGCCGGGCAGCCGTAATAGCGCACGCGGCCCGGCATCCCGGTCTCTTCCAGCCAGTCCTTCACCGCCGTGGCGGCCAGCAGCGCCGCCGAGCCGAGGAGGTTGTGGCCGCAGCCATGCCCGTGGCCGCCGGCCTCGACCGGGCGATGCTCGGCGAGGCCCGCCTCCTGCGACAGGCCCGGCAGGGCGTCGTACTCGCCCAGGAAGGCGATGACCGGGCCGCCTTCCCCCGCCTCTCCCATCACGGCGGTGGGGATGCCCGCCACCTGCTCGGTGATCCGGAAGCCCTGGTGCCGCAGCTCCGCGACATGCTCGGCGCAGGAGCGCGCCTCCGTGTAGCAGACCTCCGGCATGGCCCAGACGCGGTCGGACAGGGCGATCAGCCGGTCCTTCCGGGCGTCGACGTGGCGCCACACGGCGTTGCGGTTGTCCATTCCATCCTCTCGGAGCCAAGCAAAGCACGGGAAAAATACATGCTCAGGTGGAAGCGTCACTGGCGCAACCCTTGCCAAGGGCGCCATGGGAATGATGCTGTGCGCGCAGCGCCGACATTTGGAAACAGGCTGAGCTTCATGGACGAGCGGGATCTGCACGACCTCATCGGACGGGTTCGGTCCGGTGGCCTCTCGCGGCGCGCCTTCGTGCACCGCATGGTGGCCGTGGGCCTCACCGCGCCGATGGCCGGGCTGATGCTGGCCGGGAACGGCGTGGCGATGGCGAGCGACCTTCGCGCCGGCTACAAGCCGACCAAGGCGGGCGGCGGCGGCGCCCTGCGGCTGCTGTGGTGGCAGGCGCCGACGCTCATCAACCCGCATTTCGCCATCGGCACCAAGGACCAGGAGGCCTGCCGCATCTTCTACGAGCCCCTGGCGGCCTGGGATGCGGACGGCAACCTCGCGACGGTGCTCGCCGCCGAGATCCCCTCGAAGGAGAATGGCGGCCTCGCGGCCGACGGGCGCTCCGTGGTCTGGACGATCAAGCCGGGCGTGACGTGGCACGACGGCAAGCCGCTCACCGCCGACGACCTCGTCTTCACCTGGGAATACGCCCGCGACCCCGCCACGGCGGCGGTGACGATCGGCTCCTACAAGGATTGCAAGGTCGAGAAGATCGACGACCTGCGCGTCCGCATCCTGTTCGACAAGCCGACGCCCTATTGGAGCGACGCCTTCGTGGGCAACGTCGGCGCGATCCTGCCCAAGCACATCTTCGCCGCCTATACCGGCGCCAAATCCCGCGAGGCGCCGCAGAACCTCGCCCCCGTGGGCACCGGCCCGTACACGTTCGTGGAGTTCCGCCCCGGCGACATCGTGCGCGGCGCGCGCAACCCGAACTATCACCTGCCGAACCGGCCGTATTTCGACACGATCGAGATGAAGGGCGGCGGCGACGCCGTCTCGGCGGCCCGCGCCGTGATCCAGACCGGCGAATACGATTACGCCTGGAATCTGCTGGTCGAGGACGAGGTGCTGAAGCGCCTGGAGACGGGGGGCAAGGGAAGGGTGGACGTCGTCTACGGCGGCAAGCTCGAATTCGTGCTCCTCAACGCCACCGATCCGACCGTCGAGGTCGATGGCGAGCGCTCCTCCCTCAAGACCAAGCACCCCGCCTTCTCCGATCCGAAGGTCGTCCAGGCCCTCAACCTCCTCCTCGATCGCAAGTCGATCCAGGATTACATCTACGGCCGCACCGGCCGGGCCACCGCCAACTCGGTGAACGGGCCGGAGCGCTTCGTCTCGAAGAGCACGCGCTACGCGTTCGACCCGGCCAAGGCCAACGCGCTGCTCGACGAAGCCGGCTGGACGAAGGGCTCGGACGGCATCCGCGCCAAGGACGGCAAGCGGCTCAAGCTGCTGTTCCAGACCTCGATCAACGCCCCCCGCCAGAAGACGCAGGCGATCATCAAGCAGGCTGCCGCCAAGGCGGGCATCGAGGTCGAGCTGAAGTCGATCACCGGCTCGGTGTTCTTCTCCTCCGATCCCGCCAACCCGGACACGTTCCCGCATTTCTACGCGGACATGGAGATGTACGCGTTCAGCATGTCCCAGGCGGACCCGGCGACGTGGCTCCTGCAATACGTCTCGTGGGAGGCCGCCACGAAGGAGAACAAGTGGCAGGGCCGGAACATCTCCCGATGGCGCAACGCGGAGTACGACGCCGCCTACAACGCGGCCCAGTCTGAGCTCGACCCGGTCAAGCGCGCCGCCCTGCTCATCAAGGCCAACGATCTCGCGGTGTCCGGCAACGTCCTGCCGCTCATCCACCGGGCGGAGGTCTCGGGGGTCAGCAACACCCTCGTGGCGCCCCGCAGCGGCTGGGACAACGACCTGTCCTTCCTGCCCGAATGGAGCCGGCAGACCTGAGCGGGTCCGCGCGCCATGGGCGCCTACATCCTGCGAAGGCTGCTCATCGCGATCCCGAGCCTCCTCGGGATCAGCCTGATCCTGTTCGTCGTCCTCGCGCTCGCGCCGGGCGACCCGTTCGGCGAACTCGCCTCGAACCCCAACGTGCCGCCCGAGGTGAGGGCGGCGCTGCGGCTGAAATTCGGCCTCGATGACCCGATCCTGACCCGCTACCTGCGCTGGCTGGTGGCGATGCTGCACGGCGATTGGGGCTTCTCCTTCGCAAGCCGCGTCAACGTCGACCAGCTGATCCTGCAGCGGCTGCCCACGACCCTGTTCGTGGTCGGCTCCTCGCAGGTCCTGGCGCTGCTCGTCGCGGTGCCGGTGGGGCTCTACGCGGCGCGTCGGCCCTATTCCCTGGCGGATCAGGTCGCCAACACGCTGGCCTTCGTCGGCTTCTCCCTGCCGACCTTCTTCACCGGCCTGCTGTTCATCCTGCTGTTCTCGATCAAGCTGAACTGGCTGCCCTTCGTCTATCAGGCGGATCTGCCGGGATCCGGGCTCGCCTGGGTCTGGGCGAACGTCCGGCAGGCGATCATGCCGGTGGCGGTGCTGGGCTTCTTCCAGGCGGCCTCCTACACCCGGTACGTCCGCGCCTCGGCGCTGGACGTGGCCCGGCTCGACTACGTCACCACCGCCCGGGCCAAGGGCCTGACCGAGGCCACGGTGACGCGCCGCCACGTCGCCCGCAACGCGCTGATCCCGGTGGTGACGCTGGTCGCCCTCCAGATCCCGGCGGTGTTCGGCGGGGCCATCGTCACCGAGCAAATCTTCCGCATCCCCGGCATCGGCTCCCTGCTGATCGACGCGATGCTCGCCAACGACACGCCGGTGGTGATGGCCGTGACCTTCGTGTTCGCCGGCCTCGTCATCCTGTTCAACCTCGTCGCGGACCTGCTCTATGGCTGGCTCGACCCTCGCATCGCCCTCCATTGAGGCGGTGGCCTCGGCCCCGGCCTCGCCGGGGCGGGAGACGTGGCGCCGCTTCCGGCGGCACCGGCTGGCGCTCGCCAGCGTCGGCGTGCTGGCGGTGCTGGTGGCGGGCGTCCTCGTCGGCGGCCTGCTCTGGCCGGTCGCCATCGACGACATCGACTTCTCGGCGCAGCTCCAGGGCCCGTCCTGGGCGCACCCGTTCGGCACCGACGACCTCGGCCAGGACCTGCTGGCCCGGATGATCTATGGCGGGCGGATCTCGCTGGCGGTGGGCTTCGCCGCCATGGCGGTGGCGAGCGTGATCGGCGTCCTCGTCGGGTCGCTGGCGGGCATGTCGCGCCGCCTCCTCGATCCGGTGCTGATGTGGCTGACCGACCTGTTCCTGTCGCTGCCGCAACTGCCGCTGCTGCTGCTCGTGATCTACCTGTTCCGCGACAGCCTGAAGGCCGTGTTCGGCGCGCAGGGCGGCGTGTTCCTGATGATCGTCGCCGTGATCGGCGGCCTGCGCTGGATGCCCGTCGCCCGCCTGGTGCGGGCGCAGTTCCTGACGCTCCGCGAGAAGGAGTTCGTGGAGGCCGCCCGCTCGCAGGGGGCGACGACGTGGCGCCTCGTGCGCCGCCACATCCTGCCCAACGCGCTGGGGCCGGTGATCGTGGCGGCCTCCATCGAGGTCTCCTCGGCGATCATCGCGGAATCGACGCTCTCGTTCCTCGGCCTCGGCTTCCCGCCGGACATCCCCACCTGGGGCCGGCTGCTGTTCGACGCCAAGGACCATCTCGACGTCGCCCCGCATTGGGCGCTGTTCCCCGGCGGGGCGATCTTCCTCACCGTGCTCTCGATCAACTTCATCGGCGACGGCCTGCGCGATGCGCTCGACCCGCGCCGGGTGCTGTAGGAGCCGCCCCGTGACGGATCCGATCCTCTCGGTCACCGACCTCACCGTCTCCTTCCGCTCGGACGGGCGGTGGCGCGAGGTGGTGCACGGCGTCTCCTTCGACATCGGCCCCCGGGAGACCGTGGCGCTGGTGGGCGAATCCGGCTCCGGCAAGAGCGTCAGCGCCCTGTCGGTCCTGCGCCTCCTGCCCCGGGACGCGAGCCGCATCGGCGGCAGCGTGCGCTTCCAGGGGCGCGAGTTGCTGACCGCCTCCGAGGGCGAGATGCGGGCGGTGCGCGGCGATTCCATCGCCATGATCTTCCAGGAGCCGATGACCTCCCTGAACCCGGTCCTGACGGTCGGCTTCCAGATCGCGGAGGCGCTGATCCGGCACCGGGGCCTGTCGCGGGCCGCCGCCGAGGCCGAGGTGCTGCGCCTCCTCGACAAGGTGCGCATCCCGGCGGCGCGCTCGCGCCTGCACGATTACCCGCACCGCTTCTCCGGCGGGATGCGCCAGCGGGTGATGATCGCCATGGCGCTCGCCTGCCGGCCGAAGCTCCTCATCGCCGACGAGCCGACCACGGCCCTCGACGTGACGATCCAGGCCCAGATCCTCGACCTCATCAAGAGCCTGCAGGACGACGAGGGCATGTCGGTCCTGTTCATCACCCACGACATGGGCGTGGTGGCCGAGATCGCCGACCGCACGGTGGTGATGTATCGGGGCAGGGGGGTCGAGACCGGGCCGACCGCGCGGATCTTCGCCGAACCCGCCGAGCCCTATACCCGCGCCCTGCTCGCCTCCGTCCCCCGCCTCGGCGCCATGGCGGGGCGGACCCGGCCGATGCGCTTCCCCGTCATCGACCGGACGACCGGCGTGGCCGAGCCGACGCCGGAGACCCCCGACACCGTGAAGGCGGCGGAGCGCCCGGTCCTGGAGGTGCGCGACCTGACCACCCGGTTCGACATCCGCTCCGGCCTGCTCGGGCGGGTGACGGGCCGGGTCCACGCGGTGGAGCGGGTCTCGTTCAGCCTCGCGGCGGGGGAGACCCTGGCGCTCGTGGGCGAATCCGGCTGCGGCAAGTCCACCACCGGCCGCTCGATCCTGCGGCTGGTCGAGCCCCTGTCCGGTTCCGTCCTCCTCGACGGGGAGGACATCGCCGCCCTCGACGCCAAGACCCTGCGCAACCGCCGCCAGCGGATGCAGATGATCTTCCAGGATCCGTTCGCGAGCCTCGATCCGCGCCTCAGCGTCGGCGCGGCGGTGGCGGAGCCGCTGCTCATCAATCGCCTCGCCACCCCCCGGGAGGCGAAGGCGCGGGCGGAGGATCTGCTGAGCCGGGTCGGGCTCGCCCCGGAGACGGCCGGGCGCTTCCCGCACGAATTCTCCGGCGGCCAGCGCCAGCGCATCTGCATCGCGCGGGCGCTCGCCCTGCGCCCCCGGCTGATCGTCGCCGACGAGGCGGTCTCGGCCCTCGACGTCTCGGTGAAGGCGCAGGTGGTGAACCTGATGCTCGACCTCCAGGCCGAGATGGGGCTCGCCTACCTGTTCATCTCGCACGACATGGCCGTGGTGGAGCGGGTAAGCCACCGCGTCGCCGTGATGTATCTCGGCGAGATCGTAGAGATCGGCCCGCGCGAGGCGGTGTTCGGCAACCCGCAGCACCCCTACACGAAGAAGCTCCTCGCCGCCGTCCCGGTCCCCGATCCGGCACGCCGCCGGGCGCGGCACGCCCTGCCGGACAGCGAGATCCGCAGCCCGATCCGCCCCCCGGATTACGAGCCGCCCGCGCGGCTCTACCGGGAGGTCTCCCCCGGCCACAGCGTGCAGGACTGGGGCGAGGAGTGGACCGAGCCCGCGCCGACGGCCGCCGTCGCCTGATCGGCAAAGCCGCAAGGTCAGGCAAGGAACGATCCAGCTTCTACTAAAGAGACATTTCGCGGAAAACGTAGCTCAAAGGTTCCGCGGCGCCCCGTGCTTCGGTGGACGCCGCGCGCGCCAAGTCGTCTCCTCCGATGACTACGACAAGAATAAACACATCGGGAGGATTTGCATGCTGAAGCGTGTGGCGGTCGCCGTTCTATTGGGTCTCATGGCTCCCGCGATGGCGGAAGAACCCCTGCGCTTCGAGGTCGATCCGGGATGGCCGAAACGCCTGCCCCACGATTGGATCATGGGGCAGGCGGCGGGCGTCGCGGTCGATGCCCAGGACAATGTCTGGGTGATCCAGCGTCCACTTACCCTCACCGACGACGAGAAGGCCGCGAGCCTCGATCCGCAGCGCACCCGCTGCTGCAAGCCCGCCCCGCCGGTCCTCGTGTTCGATCAGGCCGGCACGCTCATCAAGTCCTGGGGCGGCCCCGGCGAGGGCTATCAATGGCCCCAGAACGAGCACGGCATCCATATCGACCCGAAGGGTTTCGTCTGGCTCGCGGGCAACGGCGACACCGACGGCCAGATCCTGAAGTTCACGCAGGACGGCCAATTCGTCCTCCAGATCGGCAAGCAGGGTCCGCAGACCGACAGCCAGGACACGACCCGCCTCGGCAAGCCGGCGGCGATGATGGTCGATCCCGAGACGAACGAACTCTACGTGGCCGATGGCTACTACAACCACCGCATCATCGTGTTCGACGCCGAGACCGGCGCGTTCAAGCGGATGTGGGGCGCCTACGGCAAGCCGCCGACCGACGAGAAGCTCGGCGCCTACGATCCGGCGGCCGAGCCCACCGCGCAGTTCCGCAACCCGGTCCATTGCGTGCAGATCGCCCGCGACGGGCTGGTCTATGTCTGCGACCGCACGAACAACCGCATCCAGGTGTTCCACAAGGACGGCAGCTTCGTGAAGGAGATGTTCGTCGAGAAGAACACCCGCGCCAACGGGTCGGTGTGGGAACTCGCCCTGTGGCCGGACGAGCGCCAGAGCTACCTGCTGAACGCGGACGGAGCCAACAACGAGGTCCGCACCCTCAGCCGCGAGAACGGCGAAATCCTCGGTCGGTTCGGGCGCAACGGCCGGATGGCGGGGGACTTCCACTGGGTCCACAACCTCGCCATCGACTCGAAGGGCAACGTCTTCACGACGGAGGTCGACACCGGCAAGCGCGCCCAGAAGTTCCTGTTCCGGGGCGACATGGTCCTGCGCAAGCGCGCCGCCCTGCAGGAGGGCCCGCGATGATGGCGGGATCGGACGATCCCGTCACGGGTGCCGCCTGCCCCTGCTGCCTGCCCCGGCGGGGCTTCATGCGGGGCCTCGCGGGCCTCGGCGCGGCGGCCCTGACCGCCGCCCCCGCCGCCGCGCGGGCCGAGCCCTCCCGCTACGGCGGGCTCGTGATCGATTGCCACGGGCATTACACCACCGAGCCGCCGGCCATGCTGGCGTGGCGCAAGCGCCAGATCGACGCCCTCAACGATCCCGGGCAAACGCCGTCGCCCTCCGACCTCAAGGTCAGCGACGACGAGGTGCGGGAGAGCGTGCGCGGGCGCCAGCTCAAGCTGCAAGCCGAGCGGGGCATCTCGCTCGCCCTGTTCTCGCCCCGGGCGGGCGGGATGGGCCACCATATCGGCAACGCCCGCACCAGCCTCGACTGGTCGATCGTGTCGAACGACATGATCCACCGGGTCGTGACCCTGAACCCGAAGAATTTCGTGGGCGTCTGCCAGTTGCCGCAGACGCCGGGCGTCTCGCCGCGGAACTGCACGGCCGAGCTGGAGCGCTGCGTCACGGAACTCGGCTTCGTCGGGTGCAACGTGAACCCGGACCCGTCCGGCGGATTCTGGACCGATCCGCCGCTCACGGACCGGTTCTGGTACCCGCTCTGGGAGAAGATGGTCGAACTCGACGTGCCCGGCATGGTCCATGTCAGCGCCTCGGCCAACCGCAACTTCCACGCGACGGGGGCGCATTACATCAACGGCGACACCTCCGCCTTCATGCAGTTCGTGACCGCCGACCTGTTCAAGGACTTCCCGACCCTGCGGCTCGTCATCCCCCATGGCGGCGGGGCGGTGCCCTACCATTGGGGCCGCTACCGGGGCCTCGCGCAGGACCTGAAGCGCCCGCCGCTGTCGGAGCTGATGCGCAACGTCTTCTTCGACACCTGCGTCTACCACCAGCCCGGCATCGACCTGCTGATGAAGGTCGTGCCCCACGAGAACATCCTGTTCGCATCCGAGATGGTGGGGGCGGTGAACGGGATCGATCCCGAGACGGGCCACGCCTACGACGACACCAAGCGCTACGTGGACGCCGCCGCCCTCGCGGACGAGGACCGCGCGCGGATCTACGCGGGCAACACGCTCAAGGTCTATCCGCGCCTCGCGGGTCGTCTCGCGGCGGCGGGTCTGACGCCGTAGTCGCGGCGGGCAGCGGCCTATTCCGCCGCCGCCCGCTCCGCCTCGCCCGCGCTGCCGAACTGGGCGGCGTGCAGGCCGCGATAGGGGCCGTCGCCGGCCAGCAACTCCGTGTGCCGGCCCTGCTCCACCACGCCGCCCTCGCCGAGCACGACGATCCGGTCGGCATCGCGGATGGTGGCGAGGCGGTGGGCGATCACCAGCGTCGTGCGGCCCTGCGCGAGGTCGGCCAGAGCTCGCTGGATCTCCCGCTCGGTCTGCGTGTCGAGCGCCGAGGTCGCCTCGTCGAGGATCAGGATCGGCGGGTTCTTGAGGAACACCCGCGCGATGGCGATCCGCTGCTTCTGGCCGCCCGAGAGCCGCACGCCGCGCTCGCCGACCACCGTGTCGAGCCCTTCGGGCAGGCTGTCGATGAGGGCGCCGAGCCGCGCCCGCCTTGCGGCCTGCACGATCTCGTCCTCGCTGGCGTCGAGGCGGCCATAGGCGATGTTCTCGCGGATCGTGCCGGCGAACAGGAACACGTCCTGCTGCACGATGCCGATCTGGCGCCGCAGGGAGGCGAGGGTGATGTCGCGGATGTCGGTGCCGTCCACGGTGATCCGCCCGGCCTCGACCTCGTAGAAGCGCGGGAGCAAAGCGCAGAGGGTCGTCTTGCCGACGCCGGACGGCCCCACGAAGGCGACCGTCTCGCCGGCCGCGATCCGCAGGTCGAGGCCGGTGAAGACCGGGCGGCCCCGGCCGTAGCCGAAGCCCACCCCCTCGAAGGCGATCTCGCCCCGCAGGCCGGCGGCCTCGACGGCGCCGGGACGGTCGGTGATGTCGGGCTCGGTGGAGAGCAATTCCTGGTAGCGGCGGAAGCCCGCCACGCCCTTCGGGTAGGTCTCGACCACTGCGCCGATCTTCTCGAGCGGCCGGTAGAACACGCCAACGAGCAGGAGGAAGCCGACGAAGCCGCCGGGGCTCAGGTCGCCGCGCACCACGAAGGCCGCGCCGCCGAGCAGCACCGCGATCTGGACGAGGCGCAGGCCGAGATAGTTGATCGACAGGCCCGCCGCCATGAGCCGGTAGGCTTCGAGCTTGGTGTCGCGGTAGCGGGCGTTGTCGAGGGCGAAGAGGGCGCGCTCGTGCGGCTCGTTGGCGAAGGCCTGCACGACGCGCATCCCGCCGACATTCTCCTCGATCCGGGCGTTGAAGGCGCCGACCCGCCCGTATTGCGTCTGCCAGTTGCGGGTCATGCGCCCGCCGTAGCGGAGAGAGACGAAGGCGATGACCGGCAGGATCGCCCCGGTGATGAAGGCCAGCGGCGGGTGGACCCACAGCATCAGCAGGAAGGCGCCGACGAGGGTCATCAGCGCGATGAACAGGTCCTCCGGCCCATGGTGGGCGACCTCGCCGATCTCCTCCAGATCCTTCGTCACGCGGGCCACGAGATGGCCGGTCTTCTGCGTGTCGTAGAAGCGGAAGGAGAGCTTCTGGAGATGATCGAACGCGCGGGCGCGCATCGTCGTCTCGATGTTGATGCCGAGCACGTGGCCCCAATAGGTCACGACCACCATCAGCCCGGCATTGGCCACGTAGACCAGCGCCAGCGCGGCGGCGGCGAGGACGATCAGCCCCCAATCCTGGCGCGGCAGCAGGGTGTCGATGTAGCCCTTCACCGCCACGGGGAAGCCGAGTTCGAGCAGGCCGGAGAGCACGGCGCAGCCGAAATCGACGAGGAACAGCGCCTTGTGCGGCCTGTAATAGGCGAGGAAGGCCTTCAGCATGGGGCGGGACAGCGTTCGAGGGGGCAGCGCGGCCCGCAGGAGGCCACGCCGGGAAGACGGTGGCGCAGGCAGCACGCGCGCCGCCGGCAGCCCGCCGCATCCGGGCACAGGGCCTGCGCGAGGGGAGTCCTAGCGCAGCCCGGTCCCCGGCGCCATCCGAGGCAGGTCGCGACCTCGTCACAGGCGAAGGGCGCGTCCTCCCCGATCTCCCGCGCCACGTAGTCGAGGATCGTCGCGGCGTTGCCCCACAGGACGCGCGGCGCCAGCCCGCAGCGGGCGTGGCACAGCTCGACGAAGGGCCGGAGATGCCCCTCGATCAGCCCGGACAGGCCGGTGGCGGGGCAAGCGGCGCCATCGCCCGCCTGCGCATCGATGAGGAGCCGGGCGGGGCGGCCCTCGGCGTCGAGTTCGAGGCGGGTCGCCTCGAAGGCCAAGGGCAGGGCGCGGCCGCAGCACATCAGCGCGGTGAGGGCGGGCGTGGCGAGGAGGGCGAAGTAGTACTGGCTCCAGAACGAGACGACGGCGCGCCGGTCGGCCTCGCCGAATCCGGCGGCGAAGGGCGCGAGGGCGGCGTCGAACACCGCCTCGTCGCGGAGCGCCGGGAGCGGCAGGGACGCCGCGCCGCCGGGGCCGGCGGAAACGCTGTCCCGGTAGGCCGAGAGCGAGGCGGGCACGCGGGCGAGGACGTCCTCGATCATGGCGACACCGCCTCGTCGTTGCGTAGGGTCCGCCCGACCATCATGGCCAGCCCGGCGACCGCCGCCGCGTAGAGCGGCAGCGCCGCCGCGAAATAGGCCGGCCAGCCGAGCCAGTCCGCCAGCGCCGCCGAGGCCACCCGCACGGGCATCGCCGCGAAGAAGGCCGCGCCGAACAGCAGGGCGTAATCCGTCGCCGGGCGTTTCCCCTGGGCCCAGCGGTAGATCATGTTGAACACCGGCACCCCGAGCAGCCCGCCGAACAGGAAGTTCAGGATCGTCGCCGTGACCGCGAAGGGGGCCGAGCCGGCAGCGCAGGCGAGCGCCATCAGGAGCCCCGACGCCAGGACGCCGGCCGCGCCGACGACGATCAGCCGGACGGTGCCGACCCGCGCGCTCAAGCCCCCGGCGACCAGCGCCATCACGAGGTTGACCGCCGGCAGGACGGTGCCGGTGAGGAGCCCGACTTGGGCGAGGGGCACCTGCAGGTCGAGGAGGGCGAGGGTGTTCGGCCCGGAGAGGAGATAGGCGGCGGCGAAATAGGTGCCGAGCACGAGGATGCGCGGCGCCAGCACGCGCAGCCGCGCGAGGGAGCCCGCGCGCTCCTCCCGCACCGGCTGGCCCCGGCGCAGGGGCCGTTCCGGGTAGGACAGGATCGGCAGGAGCAGGGCGAGGTTGAGCGCGGCGCAGGCGAGCACCGCGACCCGCCAGCCGAGGCTGTCGTAGGACCCGACCAGAACGCCGACGCCGATGACGCCGCCGAGGGAGGCCCCGCAGAGCTTGGCCGAGGCGACGAAGGCCCTTCGCTCCGTACCCACGGTCTCGACCACCAGGGCCTCCAGGGCGATGTCCATGGTGGCGACGCAGGTGCAGGCGGCGATCGCCAGGGCGAGGAGGGCCGGAAGGGGCCAGGTCTCGCCGAGGCTGAGGAGGCCGAGCAGCAGGATCGCAAGGCCCTGCGCGGCGAGGATCCAGCCGGTGCGGTGCGCCAGGACGGGCAGGCGCACCCGGTCGAGGAGGGGGGCCCACAGGAAGGTCAACCCGACCGGCAGGTTAATGACCTGCAACAGCCCGACCTCGGTGAGGTCGACGCCCCGCGCGCGCAGGATGAGCGGCGCCCCGCCCGAGAGGAAACCGAGGGTCGCCCCGAAGCTGACATACAGGCAGAAGAACGGCGCCAGAGGCCGCAGCCTCGCGAGATGTCCGTCCCTCCGCGCAGCGATCGCAGTCCCGGCGGGCCCCGTCACCGCGCCGGCGATCCCGTGTTACGCGCCGCAGCGGGCCCGTAGTTTATAATCACGCTAATGTATTGGTTCGCCTCAGGTTTTGCTGTCTAAGCGCGCCTGAAACGAAGATCAAGGCGGGGGCCTCGCGCCCCCTCCGGTCAGGGATTGACCCGCTTCGGGATCGGCCGTCCGCGACAGGCGGCGCGGTATTGTTGGCGGCGCAGGCCGCGCATGTTGCGCCGGTCGGCCTCCTGCGTGCAGGCGGTCTTCCGGTCGGCCTTGCTCAATTCCCGTGTGGCGGTCGCCGGCACGTCGGTGGGCGTCGGCGCCGTATAGCTCTGCGCGAGCGCCGCCGCCGGCAGCCCGACAATCAGGCACAATCCCAGACACAACCGGCGCATCGTCATCCCTCCAACCACGGTCAAGCTGTAGCAAGCGCCGAGCCAGACTCAGTCGGTCAACGTGGATCGCGGGTAGCGCAGCGGATCGCCCGCGCGGCGGGTGTCGTAGACGCACTCGCCGGCCACCCAGGTGGCGCGCACCGTGCGGTGATCGCCGAGAGTCATCAGCACGAACAGCAGATCCTCGATGCTGCGGCAGGTTTGCGTGCGGAAGCCAAGGAGCGGGGTCGCCGCGAGGTCGAGGACGCAGAGATCCGCCTCGTAGCCGGGGGCGATGCGGCCGATCCGGTCATCGAGGCGCAGGGCCTCCGCGCCGCCGAGCGTGGCGAGCCAGAAGGCGCGCGGCGCGTCGAGCTTGGTGCCCCGCAGCGCGGCGACCTTGTAGGCATCGCTCAGCGTCTTGAGGAGCGACAGCGTGGTGCCGGCCCCGACATCGGAGCCGAGCCCCACCCGCACGGGGCGCTTGGGGTCGAGGGCATCGTAGAGGCGGAACAGGCCACTGCCGAGGAAGCCGTTCGAGGTCGGGCAATGGGCGACCGCCGCGCCCGCCGCGTGGCAGGTGCAGAAATCCTCCTCCGTCACGTGGATCGCGTGACCAAAGACCGAGCGCGGCCCGACGAGCCCCGCCTGGGCGTAGACATCGAGGTAGCTCGCCCGGTCGGGGAACAGGTCCATCACCCAGGCGATCTCGTCCGTGGTCTCGCAGAGATGCGTCTGGAGGAAGAGGCCGTCATGCTCCTTCAGGAGCACTCCGGCCGCGTCGAGCTGGGGCGGCGTGCAGGAGGCGGCGAAGCGCGGCGTCACCGCGTAGAGCTGCCGCCCCCGCCCGTGCCAGCGGGCGATGAGCGCTTGGCTCTCGTCGTAGCCGCGCTGGGCGGTGTCGAGGAGGCCGGCGGGGGCGTTGCGGTCCATCAGGACCTTGCCCGCGATCATGCGGGTGTTGAACCGCTCGGATTCGGCGAAGAACGCCTCCACCGAGCCGGGATGCACCGTGCAATAGACCAGAGCCGTGGTCGTCCCGGCGCCGAGGATCTCGCGGAAGAACAGCTTCGCGACCCGCTCCGCATGGGCCTGGTCGGCGAATTCGAGTTCGGCGGGGAAGGTGTACTTGGTCAGCCACGTCAGCAATTGCTCGCCGTAGGAGGCGATCATCTGCAGTTGCGGGTAATGGACGTGGGTGTCGATCAGCCCCGGCAGGATGAGCGCGTTCTCGTAATGCTCCACCGCGACGCCCGCCGGGACTTGGCCCAGCGTCTCGGCATAGGGGCCGACCGCCGCGATGCGCCCGTCCTCGATCAGGATCAGGGCGTCCTCGAGATGGTCGAGGCAGCCTTCCGCGAGGAACGGGTTGCCGGTCAGGCTCGCCATGCGCCCGCGCAGGGCCCGGCGCCGGGGTGTCGGCTCCACGGGCGCGCTCATGCGGTGACGGAGAGGGCGGCGGGGAGGGCGGTCGTCGGGGAATCCATCGTCGTCACCTGCGCGCATGTCGGGCACGTCGCCCAGCCTCGCCCGTCCCCTCACGCAAGATCCATGCAGGCGATCCCGCGCCATGACGGGTCTATGTCTGGACGGGAAACAGGCATATCGCTCAATGGGATGCCAGATTGTCGCAGTTTTGCAACACGTCCCGCGCCGGTCGGCACACGGCCAAGCCATGGCATAGCGGTTGCTGAAGTCTCCCCGACCGAGAAGGCCCGGGGGATCGTAGGATGTTCAAGCGTTTCGTGCTCGCGGCGGCGTTGCCGCTCTCGATGATGGGGGCCGCCAATGCTGCCGATCTCGGTTCGGTGAAGAAGGACGTGGCCCCGGCGGCGGCACCGGTGGACGCGCCGTTCTTCCTCTTTGCCGACACGCAGATCAGCTATCGCTACCAGTTCCCCACCGTCTCCCCCGGCGTGCAGATCCAGCGCGCCGACGGCAGCTTCGTCTCCCGCGAGGCGCCCAAGCAGATCCTCAACATCTCCCACGCCGACGCCTGGGCCTACGGCACCAACTTCTTCTCCCTCGACATCCTGAAGTCCGGCTCGCAATTCCCCGCCGGCACCACCAACCCGCCCGGCACCATCGCCAACCCGTTCTTCGCCGATTACGGCAACACCGAAGCCTACGGCCTCTATCGCGGCACACTCAGCCTGAACGCGCTCACCAACACGAAGGCCTTCGCCATCCCCGGCCTCGTCAAGGACGTGTCGCTGGCCTTCGGCTTCGATGCCAACTCGCAAAACGACGCCTTCGGCTCGAAGAAACGCGACGTGGTCGGCGGCCTGAACTTCGCCTTCGATGTGCCGGCCGGGTTCCTGAACCTGTCGGTCCACGCCTACAAGGAGTGGAACCGCAACGGCTTCAACGTGCAGCCGGATCGCGACCAGAGCTTCGACGTCGTCCCCGAGTTCGAGCTCGTCTACAACTTCCCGCTGACGTTCACCGGGTTGCCGCTGAGCGTGACGGGGTTCAACAACATCGTCCTGCCGAAGGGCCGGGGGGTGCAGAACGTGGCGGACTTCGCGTTCAACCCGAAGCGGGGTCTGGAATTCCTGTCGCGCACGAACCTCGTTCTCGACCTCGGCAAGCTGGTCTATGACCAGCCGAACAAGGTCGATGTGTTCATCGGCTTCCAGTACTGGCTGAACAAGTTCGGCAATGTCGAGACGGCGACCTTCAAGGGTACGGAAGAGAAGAGTTTCCTGGCGGGCTTCGCCTTCCACGTCTTCTGACGGGCGCGCCGTGGCCAGCGAGGCGGGGCCGCTCTTCGGCGCCTACGGCATCGTGAAGCGCTTCGGCGCCTTCACGGCCAACGACCATATCGATCTCGAAATCCGCGCGGGCGAGATCCACGCCCTGCTGGGCGAGAACGGCGCGGGCAAGTCGACCCTGATGAAGATCCTCTACGGCTTGCTGGAGCCGACGGAGGGGGTCGTCACCCATCGCGGCGAGACGGTGCGGCTCGGCAGCCCCGAGGCCGCGCGCCGGCTCGGCATCGGCATGGTATTCCAGCACTTCTCCCTCTGTGAGAACCTGACGGTCGCCGAGAACATCGCCCTGGTGATGGAGCGGGGCCTCTCCCGCGCGGACCTCGCCCGGCGCATCGCGGCGCTGGGTGACACCTACGGCCTGCATCTCGAACCGGATCGCCCGGTCTGGTCGCTCTCGGCCGGCGAGCGCCAGCGCATCGAGATCGTGCGCTGCCTGCTGCAGGATCCGAAGCTGGTGATCCTCGACGAGCCGACCTCGGTCCTCACCCCCGGCGAGGCGGAAGTGCTGTTCACGGTGCTGGAGCGCCTGCGCGACGAGGGGAGGGCGCTCCTCTACATCTCGCACCGGCTCGACGAGGTGCGCCGCCTCTGCGCCCGCGCCACGATCCTGCGGGCGGGCAAGGTGGTGGGCGCCTGCGACCCGCGCGCGGAGAGCGCCGCCTCGCTCGCCGCGATGATGGTGGGGGAGGAGGTCCGCGAGATCGCGGCGCCCGCCGCCGCCCCGGCCGGCCCCGAGCGCCTGCGTCTCGACCGGCTTTCCCTGCCCGCCCCCCGCCTGCACGCCACCGCCCTGCGGGACATCACGCTGGCGATCCGGGGCGGCGAGATCCTGGGCATCGCCGGCATCGCCGGGAACGGGCAGGCGGAACTCTTCGCCGCCCTCTCGGGCGAGACGACGGTCCCGGCCGAGGCCGTGCGCATCGACGGCGAGCCCGCCGGGCATCTCGGCATCAACGCCCGCCGCCGGCTGGGCGCGGCCTTCGTGCCGGAGGAGCGCAACGGCCACGCCGCCGCCCCCGGCCTGAGCCTGTCCGACAACATCGTGCTGTCGCGCCACGCCACGGCTCCGCTCACCCGCTTCGGCCTCGTGCGCCGGGCGGCGGCGAGGGCTCTGGCGGCGCGCGTGAGCACGGCCTTCGATGTGCGCAAGGCGGGGCCGGACCCGGCCGCCGGAACGCTGTCGGGCGGCAATCTCCAGAAGTTCGTGGTCGGGCGGGAGATCCTGGCCGAGCCCGGCCTCCTCGTGGTCGACCAGCCGACCTGGGGCGTCGACGCGGCGGCGGCGGCGCGGATCCGGCAGGCGCTGATCGACCTCGCGGCGCGGGGCAGCGCCGTCCTCGTCATCAGCCAGGACCTCGACGAGCTGTTCGAGATCGCCGGGCGCATCGCCGTGCTCCATGGCGGCAGCCTGTCGCCGCCCGTGGCGCGAACCGAGACCTCCCGCGAGGCGGTCGGCCTGCTGATGGGCGGCGCCGGCACGCCGTCGGAGGCCGCCCATGCGGCTTGATCTCGTTCCGCGCGGGCGCCGCTCGGCGCTCTCCGCCGCCCTGTCGCCCGCGCTCGCCTTCCTGGCCGCCGTGCTGGTCGGCGGCATCGCCGTCGCGCTGATGGGCGTCTCGCCGGCCGCCGCCTTCACCGTCTACTTCGTGGCGCCGCTCTCGGACCTGTGGTCGCTGCAGGAGATCGCCCTGAAGGCGGCGCCGCTCGCCCTCATCGCGACCGGCCTCGCCTTCTGCTACCGGGCGAACCTGTGGAATATCGGCGCCGAGGGCCAGTTCGTGGTCGGCGGCTTGGCGGGCGGCATGGTCGCCATCGCCACCCACGGCAGCGACGGCGCGACCTTCTGGATCCTGCCTGCGATGCTCCTGACGGGCACGCTTGCCGGCCTCGCCTACGCGATGATCCCGGCGCTGCTCCGGGTGAAGCTCGGCGTCTCGGAGATCCTGACGAGCCTGATGCTCGTCTACGTGGCCGAACTCCTCCTCGACTACATGGCGCGCGGGCCCTTGCGCGATCCGGCCGGCTACAACTTCCCGCAGAGCGTGACGTTCGATGACGCCGCCCGGCTCCCCTACCTGATGGAGGGCGACACGCTGCACGCGGGGGTGCTGGTGGCGCTCGCCGCCGTTTTGCTGGCGGCCGTCGTCCTCGGGCGCAGCCTGTTCGGGTTCGAGATGCGCCTCGTCGGCGCGAGCCCCCGCGCCGCCCGGTTCGCGGGCTTCGGGGAGGCGCGGCTGACGCTCATGGCCTTCGCCATCTCCGGCGGCGCGGCGGGGCTCGCGGGCATCGTGGAGGTGGCGGGCAAGATCGGCCAGCTCCAGCCGACCATCTCGCCGGGCTACGGCTTCACCGCGATCATCGTCGCCTTCCTCGGGCGGCTCTCGCCGGTCGGGATCCTCCTCGCGGCGCTGGTCATCGCCGTCACCACCATCGGCGGGGAGGCGGCGCAGATCGACCTGCGGCTCCCCCTCGACCTGACGCGGGCCTTCCAGGGGCTGCTGCTCGGCCTCGTGCTCGCGGCGGACGTGTTCACGCGGTTCAAGGTCCGCCTCGTGCCGGGGGCGGCGCGATGAGCCTCGATCTCGTCCAGATGGTGCTCGCCACCGTGCTGGCCGCCGCGACGCCGCTCATCATCGCGGCGCTTGGCGAACTCGTCACCGAGCGCGCGGGCGTCCTCAACCTCGGCGTCGAAGGCATGATGGTCTGCGGCGCGGCCATCGGCTTCGCGGCGGCGGTCGAATCCGGCTCGACCCTTGTGGGCGCGCTCGCCGGGATCGGCGCGGGGATGGCGTTGTCGGCCCTGTTCGGCCTGCTGACGGTGGGGCTCGCGGCGAACCAGGTCGCCTCCGGGCTCGCGCTGACGATCCTCGGCCTCGGCCTCTCGGGGCTCGTCGGCGCGGGCTATGTCGGGCTGAAGCGCGAGCCCGCGCCCCATCTCCACCTGCCGGTCCTGAGCGACCTGCCGGGCATCGGCCGGCTCGTCTTCGGGCAGGACGGCTTCGTCTATGCCGGCATCGCCCTCGCCCTCGGCGTCTCGTGGTTCCTGTGGCGCACGCGGGGCGGGCTGATCCTGCGCGCCATCGGCGACGACCACACCGCCACCCATTCCCTGGGCCTGTCGGTGCGTGGGGTGCGCTTCCTCGCGGTGCTGTTCGGGGGCGCCTGCGCCGGGCTGGCGGGGGCCTACCTGTCGCTGGCCTACACGCCGTTCTGGGCGCCGGCCATGACCGCCGGGCGCGGCTGGATCGCGCTCGCCCTCGTCGTCTTCGCCTCGTGGCGGCCGGCGCGGGTGGTGGGCGGGGCGATCCTGTTCGGCGGCGCCACCGTGCTGCAACTCCACGCCCAGGCCTCCGGCATCGGCCTGCCGGGGCAGTTGCTCTCGGCGCTTCCCTATCTCGCGACGATCCTGGCCCTGGTCCTGCTCTCCCTCGGGCGGCGGCGGGGCGGCTCGCAGGCCCCGGCGGCGCTCGGCCGAGATTTCACCCCGCACCGATAGACACCCCACACAAGGACACATGCGGATGTTGCGGACGACCCTCTCTGCCTGCCTCGGCGCGCTCCTCCTGTTCTCCGGCGCGGCGAGCGCGGAGGACAAGCTCAAGGTCGGCTTCGTCTATGTCGGGCCGGTGGCCGATTACGGCTATTCGTTCCAGCACGACCTCAGCCGCAAGGCGCTCGCCGAGGCGATGGGCGACAAGGTTGAGACCACCTATCTCGAGAACGTGCCGGAGGCCGACAGCGAGCGCGCCATCGAGAAGCTCGCCCGCTCCGGCATGGGGCTGATCTTCACCACCTCCTTCGGCTTCATGGAGCCGACCCTGAAGGTTGCCAAGAAATACCCCAAGGTGAAGTTCGAGCACGCCACCGGCTACAAGCGCTCGGCAAACGTCTCGACCTACTCGGCCCGGTTCTACGAGGGCCGCTACGTCTGCGGGAAGATCGCCGCCAAGCTCTCGAAGACCGGCACGGTCGGCTACATCGCCTCGTTCCCGATCCCCGAAGTGGTGAGCGGCATCAACGCCTTCATGCTCGGCGCGCAATCGGTGAACCCGGCCATCAAGCTCAAGATCGTCTGGGTGAACACGTGGTTCGACCCCGGCAAGGAGGCCGAAGCCGCCAAGGCGCTGCTGGCCCAGGGCGCCGACATCCTCACCCAGCACACCGATTCCGCCGCGCCGCTGCAGGAGGCCGAAAAGCAGGGCAAGCTCGCCTTCGGCCAATCCTCCGACCAGTACCGCTTCGCCCCGAAGGCGCAGCTCACCTCCATCGTGGACGACTGGAACGGCTACGTGATCGGCGAGGCCAAGGCGGTGCTCGACGGTTCGTGGAAGAGCCACGACACCTGGGGCGGCATCAAGGACGGCATGGTCGTCCTTGCGCCCTTCACCAACATGCCCGACGACGTAAAGGCCCTGGCCGAGACGACCGTGAAGGACATCGCCTCCGGCAAGACCCACCCCTTCGCCGGCCCAGTGACGAAGCAGGACGGGACCCTCGCGGTCAAGGACGGCGAGACCGCCCCCGACCCGATGATCCTCGGCATGAACTGGTACGTGAAGGGGATCGACGACAAGCTCCCCCAATAGGGGTGGCTCAGCGCCCGGCGGGCATCCGCGCCGCCGGCGCCGTCCCCGTGACGGCGGGGCCGCGCGGGTTCACCGCGATGGCGTCGCCGGAGCGAACCGCCTCGGCGGCGTTGCGCGGGCCGGCGAGGCCCTTGGTGCCACCCGGCGCGGTCGCGGGCTCGCGCCCAGCGGGAGCGCCGGTCGATTGCGCGGAGGCCGCGCCCGCCATCGCCACGAGGGCGCCGAGCCCGATCAGTGCCGTCGTTCTGAAACCCATCGCCATGGTCCGGTCCTCGCTGATGATGGGAACGAATGGCGCAGGCGCGCGCGAGTTCCCGTGAACGACGAACCGCGACCGCACTCGCCCCGCCGATACGATGCGCCGGATTGGCGCGCGATTGAACAAGTCACGGTCATCGCATAGGCGGCGGATGCTTGAGCCCCAGCGAAAACGACTTGCCGCGCTGCCGCAAATATCGGCTTCGCCCCCCTGCGAGACCTGCTTAAGCTTTCGACCCGTCCGCCGCCTCCGGGTGGCTCGTCTGGCGTGAGTTCGTCTTGGCCCATCATCCGTTCACCCGCAGGACCCTGCTCGGCGCGGGGGCGCTCCTTGGCCTCGATGCGGCGACGGGCGGGCGGGCCCGCGCCGCCGCGCCGCTCACAATCGGCTTCATCTATGTCGGGCCAAAGGACGATTACGGCTACAACCAAGCCCATGCCCAGGCGGCCAAGGCCCTGAAGGGCATGAGCGGGATCGAGATCACCGAGGAGGAGCGGGTTCCCGAGACCAACGCCGTCGAGAAGACCATGGAGAGCATGATCAACCTCGACGGGGCGACGCTCCTGTTCCCGACCTCCTTCGGCTATTACAGCCCCTACCTGCTCAACGAGGCGCGCAAGAACCCGAAGATCCAGTTCCGCCATTGCGGCGGCCTCTGGACCGAGAAGGACCCGCAGAACGCCGGCTCCTATTTCGGCTACATCGCGCAGGGGCAGTATCTGAACGGCATCGTCGCCGCCCATGCCAGCAAGTCCAAGAAGATCGGCTTCGTCGCGGCGAAGCCGATCCCGCAGGTGCTGAACAACGTCAACGCCTTCCTGCTCGGCGCGCGCAGCGTCGATCCGGCCATCACCTGCCAAGTGATCTTCACCGGGGAATGGTCGCTCGCGGTGAAGGAGGCCGAAGCCACCAACGCTCTGGTCGATGGCGGCGCCGACGTCATCACCTGCCACGTCGACAGCCCGAAGGTGGTGGTCGAGACCGCCGCCCGCCGGGGTGCCTTCGTCTGCGGCTACCATGTCGATCAGTCGCCGCTGGCGCCGCAGAAGTACCTGACCGGCGCCGAGTGGAACTGGCTGCCGATCTACAAGGACGCCATTGCCGCGATGCAGGCCGGCAAGGTGCCCGCGCATTTCGTGCGCGGCGGGCTGGCGGACGGCTACGTGAAGATGAGCCCCTACGGTCCGGCCGTGTCGGACGGTGCCCGCCGGAACGCCGACGCGGTGAAGGCAGAGATGCTGAAGGGCGGCTACGAGATCATCAAGGGTCCGCTGAAGGACAACACCGGCAAGGAGGTGATGCCCGCCGGCAAGGCCTATCCCGAGAAGGCCGTCGAGCTGGAGGGCACGAACTACCTCGTGGAGGGCGTGAAGGGCTCGGTCTAGATGTTTGGTCCCGGCATTTGGTGGAGCGGGTTTGACCTGAAGCGTTCGGGCTCGGCGGACCATGCTTTGCAGATAGCCTCGTAGGGCGTGAGGCCACGCAGGATCTTGAGGCGGCGGCCAAAGTTGTA
>NZ_JBBXMY010000021.1:0-64538 GCF_038442315.1 Methylobacterium litchii
GGACGAACATGAGACCTGCCGATCGGTTCAATTAGGATAGGTATCATGATGGCGGTTCGCTTTGAATGGTCAAGCTGATTATATGAGACCGCTTACCGTCCAGTTCGATTGAGGCATACCCAAATCGAACCATGAGGATCGACTGCCTCGGGTGGGCAGCAGCTATGTTCGGTTGGGTTGGTCGCTATGATTCCGAGCAGCAGCGCGCAGGTTGTCCGCTCTCACGGGCCTCTTGGATCGGCGGACAGGGTACGTCGCCGAAGGAACAGAAGACGCAGCAGTCGCCTGCATTCGGGCGCAGGAGCGCACCGCATCCGGTGCACTCGTAGAAGAACTGGCATGCGTCGGTCGGCATCGTTTCCGTCGCCTGATGGCCGCAGCGGGGGCATGTGAGAGTGGACTGAAGCTGCATCCGCTTCACCGCATGGCCCTGAGCACCGCGGGCTCAAGGTAGGGTTCCCATACAAGCGCCAAGGCAACCAGCGCCGTCCCCATCCCGAGCAAGACAGCCGTGCGCCGTGATGGTCCGGTGCTGGCATATGGACCAGCCATGGCGCAGGCCGTTGCCCGGCGGCGGAAGAACAGCGCCCAGCCCACAAGGAGGGCCAGAGCGGCCCCGCCGAGCAGGAGCGGCCGTATGCTCGCCAACATCGTCAACCCGCCGAACACAGCCCCCGTCGCGCCGAGACCGGCGAGCGCCATCGGCAGGGCGCAGCAGGATGATGCCGCAAGCGCCCCCAGCCCGGCGACCGTGCCCAGCCCGGCAAACCAGCTCCCCGCAGGAACCGGCAGGCTGTCCCGCGGACGTGGGGCGGATCTCGCAGAGGCCGCTATGGATGGTGTGTCGGTCATGATCGTGCCACTCTGCATCCCGTAGCCACTACGGGATCAAGAGGAAAATGGTCACGGGTCCGCGCGGCCTCTCCATCGGGCAGCTTGCGGCGGCAGCCGGGGTCAATCTGGAGACGGTCCGCTACTACGAGCGCATCGGGCTCATGCCACCGCCTGCCCGCACCGGAGGCGGTCACCGGGCCTACGATCCGGCCCACGTCCAGCGCTTGGCGTTCATCCGTCACGCTCGCGCGTTGGGTTTCGGGATCGAGGATATCCGGGCCTTGCTGACGTTGGCCGCGCCCGGTCACCGATCCTGTGCCGAGGTCCGGGACATTGCCAGTGCGCACCTATCCGAGGTCCGCACCAAACTCGCCCATCTCGCACGGCTTGAGAGCATCCTGAGCAACACGATCGACCAGTGCAGCGGTACGCCGACGCCTGCCTGCCCGGTCCTCGATATGCTCGATGCTCCGATGTGATAGCGCAACCCTTTTGAAGGTCCGAATTAGGTTAGAGCAGCCGAGAATAGCGGTCCGTTAAAGGCGCATCCATAACGAACCGATGGTGCGAGTTGCGATCCGCATACCCTAATCGAGCCGTTTTGAGCGCACCCTTTTGCGCGATCGGGACTGTGTTCTGTCAAAGGCTTGTCGGGCAGGCTGCAACCGCGCGAAACCGTACCATTTTGCGCGATCAATATGTTGTGCTGGTCGCATAACGGATGCAGCGGACCGTAAGAGCCAGGACTAGAAGCGTTATGCGGCCTCAACCGGTAGCCCAGCAGCCTTCCACTCCGGAAAACCGTCCTCCAGCCGGTGCACCGTGAAGCCGCGCGCGCGGAGGACCGCGACCGTCTCGAACGACAGAACGCAGTACGGCCCCCGGCAGTAGGCAACCACCTCACGATCCGGCGGCAGCTCGTTTAATCGCTGCTCCAGTTCCGGCCAGGGGATGTTGAGCGCGCGCGGCAAATGCCCCAACCGGAACTCGCTTTCCGGGCGCACATCCAGCACCGTTACCAGCTCGCTTTCCAGGCGCTCGGTCAACTCGGACCGGGAGACCGGCTCCATCGCATCGCGGGCGCGGAAGTAGGCGGTCATCACCCGCTCGACCTCCGCCATATTGCGCTCGCCAACCTGGCTGAGAGCTTTCAGCAACGCGATCACCTCACCTTCCCCAGCCAGGCGGTAGAGCACACGCTTGCCGTCGCGGCGCGTCGCGACCAGGGAGGCCCGCCGCAGGATTTGCAGGTGCCGAGAGGCGTTGGCGAACGTCAGCGAGGCCCTTGCGGCCAACTCCTCCACGCTGCGCTCGCCCTGGCCCAGGTGCTCTAGGAGTTCCAATCGGTTCGCGTGACCGAGCGCCTGCGCGATTTCGGCCAGGCTGGCGAAGATCGCCTGTTTCGGTCCCACACTTGACACGACACCTCTCAACGTCAGAACATTCAGCATAACGATTGAATGAGTTTGAGCCTCTCAAGGGAGGAGGACAAGTCTATGAGGAAGCAACGCATTTTGCGAGCCGGATGGTAGCCGCCATGGACGCGGAGGACCGTCGCACTCATTGGCAACGCACCTACACCGCCAAGGGCGAGCGCGAGGTAAGCTGGTTTCAGGACAGCCCCCAGCCGTCTCTCGACCTTATCACGCAGGCTGCTGCCTCTCCGGAAGCCGCCATCGTGGACCTGGGCGGGGGGGCGTCATGCCTCGCGGACGCCCTCTTGGAGCGCGGCTTTCAAAACATCACCGTAGTTGACCTGTCCGAAGCAGCCCTGACCGCTGCAAAGGCGCGAATGGGCGAGGCGGCCGGGCGTATCTGCTGGATCGCCGCCGACGTGACCACTTGGGAGCCACCGCAGACCTATGACGTGTGGCACGACCGGGCGACGTTCCATTTTCTAGTCGAGGAGGTCGACCGGGTGGCGTACCTGTCCCGCCTGCGGCGCTTTCTCAAACCCGGAGGGCACGCCGTTATGGCGACTTTCGTGCCGGACGGACCGGAGCGGTGCAGCGGCCTGCCGGTAGCGCGCTACGACGCCGACAGCCTCGCCCGAACCCTGGGCCCCGCGTTCGTGCCCGTAAGCGCTCAGCAGCACACCCACACCACCCCTTGGGGTGCGCTGCAGCAGTTCCAGTTCAGCGTGTTCCGGCACGTCTCCGCATGAATGGCATGAGCAATCACAACCTCCGCGCCCTCCCGCCGATCCTGCGCGACAAGCACCCCAAGGCCGCGTCCGCATTCACGCCGCAAAACCTCCTACGCGAGGCGCGCCGCCAGAAAGACCTTCCCGATACCCCCGTACCCGAGGTCTGCATCCTCGACCCGGACGGCGATATGGTCCGCTACCTGCGCGCCACCGGCCGCGCCCGGCCCGTTGATGGGTGGGCCTGCTATCATAGCGAGATGGACTGCTTCGAGCAGGGCGGGCGCGAGTACGGCATCATCGGCTGTGCCGTTGGCGCGTCCTATGCTGTTCTGGTGGCGGAGCAGATGTTCGCCTCAGGCTGCCGCCTGCTCGTCAGCATCACCTCGTCCGGGCAGATCACCGCCTTGCGGCCCCCGCCGTATTTCATCCTGATCGAGCGGGCGTTGCGCGACGAGGGCACCAGCTACCACTACTTGCCGGCCGATGATTACGCCGAAGCCGATCCGACCCTGATGGCGGCGATCAGTCCAGCCTTGGCAAACGTAGGGGAGCCGGTCGAGCGCGGGGCGACCTGGACCACCGATGCGCCCTACCGCGAGACCGCCGAGGCGATCACCGCTGCGCGAGCGGCGGGCATCCTGGCGGTCGAAATGGAGGCGGCAGCGCTCTACGCCTTCGCCCAGGCGCGTGCGAAGGCCGTGCTGTGCTTCGCGCACGTCACCAACCAGATGGGCCAGGCCGGGGATTTCGAGAAAGGCGAGGCTAACGGAGCCACCGCTTCCCTCGCCCTGGTTCATGCCGTCGCGGACGCTTGGCTGTACGCCGAGCGATAGCGCGCCGGTTCCTCACATCCGGAGGCTACCGTGAGCAGTATCCAGCCCCACAACGAGAAGCCGGCCGGCGTCTGGAACTCCGGCGGCGGACGTTATGACGAGATCAGCCGGGGCATCGCCGACAGCATCGAGCATTGCGTGCTGCGTCTCGACCCCAAGCCCGGTGAAAAGATCCTTGACCTGGCGACCGGCACCGGCTGGACCTCGCGCCTGGTCGCCAAGCGCGGGGCTCAGGTGATCGGCGCGGACATCAGCGCCGACCTGATCGCGTTTGCGACCCAGCGTGCCACAGAGGAAGGGCTATCCATCACCTATCAGACCGGCGACGCTGAGAAGCTGCCTTTTGCGGACGGCGAGTTCGATGCGGTGATTTCCACCTGTGGTGTGATGTTCGCCAGCCGCCCGGAGGCCGCAGCAGCTGAGCTGGCACGGGTCTGCCGCAAGGGCGGGCGCATCGCGCTTACCACCTGGCTCTCGGACAGCAACCTGTTCAAGATGTTCATGGTGATGAAGCCCTACATGTCACCGCCGCCCACTCCGGCCCCGCCCTCGCCATTCGAGTGGGGCCGCACGGAGCGGATCGAGGAGCTGTTAGGCAGGGATTTCGACCTCGCTTTCGAAAAGGGCGTGTCGTTCTACCGGGAACCGAACGCCGAGGCGGCGTGGGAGACGTTCTCCAACGGCTACGGCCCGACCAAGGCCCTCGCCGTCAGCCTGGACGAGAGTCGCCGCGCGGAACTGCGCCGAGATTTCATCGCCTTCCATAAGGGGTTCTCAACCCCGCTTGGAATTTGCGTGCCCCGTGAATATTGGGTCACGCGCGGCGTCCGGCGCTAAGGAGAACCAGGTGCCCGCCCGCAAGCCAATGCAACGGTGCCGAAGCTCTCGCCCGAGCCCGGTTTATCGAGGCGCGAGGTCCTAAGCGATCATAAGCACCAGCGACCCTTCGGCTTGCGAAAAATGGTTCGGTTTCGACAGCGGGGCCGAAGGCCGACCGTCATGCCTTCTTTCGGTTGGCTGTGCTGGCGAACCTCGGTCGGAGAAAGGCGTACCCATAGCGAACCGAAAGCGCTGGTTTCCACCTGCATACCTAAATAGAACCGGCGTTTTGACCCTATAGAATGAAAACGGCCCGACTCCTTTCGCGATGAAGGATCGTGATAGCTGCCATCGACAATCTGACGGCTCTCCTTCGAAAGAGGGGCGAGAAGCGAGAATGTGTAGCGGACAGATTTGCCTACCTAGATAATCTTTACCGCAACGCACTTCGACAAGCTTTCCAGGACGGACCGTTTATCCGCCCTGTAACACCCCCAGCTTGGCAGGCATCGGGCCGCTGATCGCGATGTACATCCAGATTTCGCGTGCATCTCAGTTCAAGCCGCACGTACGGTCGCTAGAAAATGGCCCACTTCGGACGCCAGATGCTCGGACTGGCGGGACAGCTCTGAGGCGGCATCGAGCATTTGGTTGGCAGCTGCACCCGTCTCTTCGGCCGCCCCGGCGACGCCGGCGATGTTGCTCGTCACTTCGCTAGTGCCCATCGCCGCTTGGCTGACGTTACGAACGATCTCCTGAGTCGCCGCACCCTGCTCCTCGACCGCCGCCGCAATCGAGGTCGCGACGCTGTTGATCTCGCGGATGCGCGAGGCGATGCCGCCGATGGCTGTGACCGCCTGTGCTGTCGCGCCCTGGATCTGGCCGATCTGCTGACTGATCTCTTCCGTCGCTCTCGCCGTCTGCGCCGCCAATTGCTTGACCTCGGTCGCGACCACTGCAAAGCCCCGACCTGCCTCGCCTGCGCGCGCCGCTTCGATCGTAGCGTTCAGGGCGAGCAGGTTAGTCTGCCCGGCAATCATCGAGATCAGGCCGATGACATCGCCGATGCGTCCCGCCGCTCGACTTAGCGTATCGACAAGCGCCGCTGTCTCATCCGCCTGGGCGACGGCAGTCTGCGCCAACGAAGCAGAGCCGGCGACTTGGCGGCTGATTTCCTGCACCGACGCACCCAATTCCTCAGCTGCGACCGCCACCGTACCGACATTCGTCCCTGCTTCTTCCGCCGCCGCCGCGACACTGGTCGACTGGGCCGCTGTTTCAGTCGCCGTCGCAGTCATGGTCTGAGCGGTCGCCTGCAGTTCTGTCGCAGAGGAGGACACCATGCCGACGATACCTCCGACCGCCGCCTCGAACCCGTCCGCGAGTTCGATCATGGTACGCCGCCGCTCGATCGCCGCCGCCTCGTCTGCCCGACGCTTGATCTCGGCTTCCTCGGCCGCCTTGCGCGTGACCATTTCCTTGATGCCCTCGACGGCTCTGCCGACGGCGCCAATCTCGTCGCCGCGATGGGCCTCCTCGATCGTGGCGCCGATTTCACCGTGGGCCATGCGCTGCAGAACCGCGACGAGATTACCGAGCGGCCGTGTCAAACCGAACACGACGATCCCAAGCGCCAGCCCCAGAGCTGATAGCAGACCTACGACCGCTGCGGTGATAAGCAGGGTCGTCGCGCTCTGGGCATCCGCCTGAGCATCCAGCTTCGCCTGTCCCAGTTCCCGCTTGAGGCTTTCCATGATTGGCTGGACCGCGTCGCGCACCTTAGTACGGACCGGAGATGCCTCGATCAGCGCGATCTTCATAGCCGCATCGGCTTCATTTTTAAGGCCGGCGGCATTGGAGCGAGCGACGATGCTGTAATAATTATCGATAATGTTACGAAGATTTTGATTGCGATCACGCCGTTCTGGGCTATCCGCAAGTTCTGACAGCCTGTCGATCGCTTCGTATGTTTTAGTCACTGCGGCATCGAAACGGGTTTTATAACCATCCATCTCCGAGGAACGCGTTTCAAGGATAATATTACGATTTTGAACCGTCGCTTCGTTGATATTGAGCCGAACTGTCATCGCATTCTCTAGGCGCGCGGCCTGAATGTCGACGATCGATTGTGTTTGGGCGCTCAATGTCGCGAGAGTGGTTCTTGCATGCAGGACCAAGCCACCCGACACGATCGCGACAAGCACCAGCGGCACTGTGATTTTAGTGATGATTTTGGGGTCGCGGAGTAGATTCACGGTGCATCTCGGCTGCTGCGTAAGCAGCATCCCCGCCTAAATATCTCTAATATTTCTTAAATCAGGCAATCACGATGGTGTCATTCAGTCCGAGCGAAGATGCCATACATCATGAGGCGTATCCGGCAGCCCTTGCTGTACCGCCAAGTTGCTGATCGTTCATCGACATTTTGGACAGCTTAGGCCTTGGCGATCATGCCGAGAGTGCAATCAACGCCTTTGGTGGCTCCAGTCGCTCGGGCCGTCCAACCAAGTAGCCCTGGATGGCATCGCAACCGATCTCACGCATGAGTTGTAGCTGTGATGTCGTCTCCACGCCCTCGGCCTGGATCGCGACGTTCATCGTGCGCGCGATATGAGTGATACCTTCCAACACCGCCATCGAGTGTCGATCCGTCTCTGCGGTCGCCACGAAGGAACGATCTACCTTGATCCGATCGAGCGGCAAATCACGCAGATGCGCGAGCGACGAGTAGCCCGTGCCGAAGTCGTCCATCGCCACCGTCACGCCGAGGCGACGAATGGCGGCCAGCATGGTGGCGATCTGAGGCCCGTCCTCGACGATCGCTGTCTCCGTCAGTTCGATCTCTAGCCGTCGGGCGGACAACCCGCTCTGCGCCAATGCCTGCGTCAGGTCGGACAGGAGGAGAGGAGAGCGAAACTGTACCGGCGAGACGTTGACCGCCACGTAGAGGTTGCCCGGTAGCTGCACTGCCTGTCGGCAGGCTTCCTGCAGAACCCATGCGCCGATCGACACGATCTGACCGGTCTCCTCCGCCAAAGGAATGAACCGGGCGGGGGAGACCATGCCGAGCGTCGGATGGGTCCAGCGGATCAACGCCTCGTAGCCGATGATCCGATCGTCGGCGAGCGCGATCACCGGCTGGTAGGCCAAATGCATCTCGCCGCGCTCGATAGCAGTGCGCATGTCGGTTTCGAGTTGAACCCGTTCGGCAACAGTTTCCAGCATACCGGGGGTGTAGCAGCTGGTCCTGCCCCGCCCCTGACGCTTCGACTCGTAGAGTGCGATGTCGGAGAACTGCATCAGCTCGCCTGCATCGCGCGCATCGTCCGTGCAGCACACACCGATGCTGCAACCGATCGATATCCTGATCTGGTCGATCTGGAACGGGGCACTGAGTGCCGCAATCACTTGGCTAGCGACCGCCATGGTCTCTTCCTGGTCGCCGTAGACGAGCATCGCCATCTCGTCGCCACCGAGGCGCGCTACGAAGCCGTGCGGACCCGCGACCTCGTTCAGCCTACCGGCTACCTGGACCAGCAGCTGATCACCGGTCGCGTGCCCGTAGGTGTCATTGACCTGCTTGAACCGATCGAGGTCGATCAGGAGCAGCTTGAAGCGCTGCTTTGGGAAGAAGTCACGTTCCATCCGTGCGGTTAGAGCGCGCCGATTGGCTAACTTGGTTAGGGGATCGCAGAAGGCGAGTTCCGCGATCCGGCGTTGGGATTCACGGTCCTTGGTGACGTCATCGAAGGTGATGACCGTGCCACCTTCCGCGATCGGGCGGATCTCGACTTCCATGATCCGGCCGTCGTCCATGAGGTAGTCGATCAGTGTAAAGCTCTCGATCCCGCGCCACTCGTTCAAACGCATGCGTGCCTGTTGACGCCGTTCCGCGGTCCAGTCATGACGATCGCCGACCAGTTCGATGATCTCGTCCGAGTTCAGGCCGGACAAATCGGTATCGGCCGGGAAGCCGTAAATTTCGAGGTAGCGCCGATTGTAGAGGCGAACGCGGTCGGTCTCGTCAAGATACACCAAGCCGTTCGACATGTTGTCGAGGGCGGTCCGCAAGACGGCCGAATGGGCTTGCTCCTGCGCGTCGAAGCGTTGCGCCGTCAGGATCGTCAGGAAAGCGCCGAGGAATAGGACGCCAGCGGCGGCGGCTGTGAAAACGCTGAGTGTTATGTTCTCGTGCGGACCGCCAACGTATCCGGCAACGTGTTGCAGCGTCGTGCCGGCAATGGCGACGAAGTGGGTTCCGCCGACGGCCAGGGTGAAGAGAGCGCAAACCGCACGGTTGGTTGCCAAGCGTGGCGGGAGACCACAAGCCAGCGCGAGGCCGCAGGCCCCGATACAAGCGGCTAGGCCGCTTATGAGCGGGGAGTGTGTCTGCACGCATCCTTCCACCGCCGCCATGCCGGTGTAATGCATGCCGCCGATACCAAGACCGGCTACCGCACCAATGGTGGTGCGGACACGCCGCGACTTAAACAGCGGCGTCAGCGCCAGCGGCAGGCCTACGATTAGGACTGCAACAAGCGCCGAGAAGGTCGTGGTGTCGCCGGCAAAGCCTAGCAGCATGTCGGGCCTATAGCCCAGCATGGCGATAAAATGGGTCGTCCAGACGCCAAGCCCGGCCACGATCGCCGTTCCCGCCAGCCAACGGTACTGGTGGACTGGGCTGGCCTCTCTGGTCCGATGCATCAAGGCACCCACCAGCCATCCAGCCACGAGGCAGATAACGACGGCCGTAAAGATAAACCCGAGGGAATGGTCGGCGGCGAGCTGAATGGCACCGTAAATCATCGTCTGCCTATAGGCGAACATCTCTCAAGGCAGCATGAAAGAAGACGATGAAGGGACGGTTCAAACCACCGGCTTGGCGCCCTTACGACAGCGCCAGGGAACATCGACTGAAGAAAGTTGAGCCGAGATGAGCTCAAGATTTCGTGATCGTATTGTTTGAACGAAAAGTCCGCTTCCGCGAGGGGCGGCCAGCGGAAGAAAAAAACGCTTACGAGGCGCTGCACAATTTGAGGCCTACATCGTAGCAATAATTGCGCGGTACAATTATTACAAGCCAAAAAATTAACATCTTTCTTGATCCGACCATTGGCATGTCAGAACTAATGCGGGGGGTTCTCGGTGCCATTTCTTATCTTACCACCATCGGAAGCGTCGCCGGATCGAGGCGAACTCGAACACGACAGAGTATTCATCGAATCAAACGAACAGAATGATCTCATTAATGAGTTGGACTGATTGCTCGTCGGGATGGGAGGTAGGCCGCAGACGAAAGGCCAAAATTCATGTCCGCCGCCCCATCACTCGTCTCGTCAAAAGTTCACAACTCCTCTGTCGGACAGCAATTCGTGGGATGGATCCGCCGTGTGGGACCTGGCCTGCTGCTCTGTCTCGTCGTCACGGGCATCGCGATCGGGCTCGAGTATGTCGAGACCGATCTGCTTGGCCGGGCTTGGCTCGAGGCTTTGGTGCTGGCTATCCTCCTCGGTACGGCTATCCGCACCATTTGGACGCCCTCATCACGTTGGCGATACGGCATCGCCTTCTCGGCCAAGACGCTCCTCGAAATCGCCGTCGTGCTCCTCGGCGCGTCCTTGAGCGTTGGCACCATCGTCGCGGCCGGCCCGGCCCTACTAATCGGCATCGCTGCCGTTGTGGCGATAGCGATTGCAGTCAGCTACGGCCTCGGTAGAGCTTTCGGCCTTCCGCGTCGCATGGCGGTGCTGGTGGCCTGTGGTAACTCGATCTGCGGCAACTCAGCCATCGCCGCCGTCGCCCCTGTAATTGGCGCGGACAGCGAAGATGTGGCGGCCTCGATCGCCTTTACCGCCGTGCTCGGCGTACTCGTGGTGCTCGGCCTGCCCATCCTCGTTCCACTGCTGCACTTAACGAACATGCAGTACGGCGTGCTCGCCGGCCTGACAGTCTATGCGGTGCCGCAGGTGCTGGCCGCCACTGCTTCTGTGGCTGCGCTCAGCGTGCAGATCGGCACGCTCGTCAAGCTTGTGCGCGTGCTGATGCTCGGCCCCGTAGTTCTCATGCTGTCCATGCTGGCAAGCCGGCTGCGCGAGGAGACCGATGAACCTGCCCCCGATGTCACGGCGGGCGACCGGCCGGCGCCGGGCCGCGTCGCGATCCACCGCTTGGTTCCCTGGTTCATCCTCGCCTTCCTGGGCATGGCAGGCCTACGCTCTCTTGGCCTGATCCCACAGGTCATGCTCGTCCCGATCGCCACAGTGGCCACCATGCTTACCATCGTCTCGATGGCGGCGCTGGGCCTCGGTGTCGACGTGAGGGTCGTGGCCCAGGCCGGTGGGCGGGTCACAGCTGCAGTCACGCTCTCCCTGTTGGCTTTGGCCGCGATCAGCCTCTGCCTGATCCATCTGATAGGTATCACGTGAGCCAGACCGTTAGATCCGATACCCGTAGTGCCGGGGGAGCAATCGCATCCTCGAACCGCTTCAAGTATCCCTTTCCCTCACCGCCGCCGCGGTGGCCATCACAGGCGGCAGTCTGTTGTTCAAGCACGACCTGGGCTACCTGCCCAGCTAGCTATGCCTGATCGAGCTCCAGCCCTACTAGACGGCAATGCTCGTAGCAGCTGGAGCAACGATCCTACCCCGCATACGCCTCTAGCTGCCGAGCGCGGTACTACTCGTGTTCCTGCTAAAGACATGTCTCGGTATCTACCACGCACGCGCGGAACAGGGGCATGGCCCGACGCCGCCGATTGCATTGGATCTGGAGACCCTGTCGCAATGCCAGTATACGTACTTCTACAATATCGATCGAATGCCAATCGTCAGCTTCACCGAGGCAGCGTGGCTCTTCCTCGACTTTTCAATGGCTGGCTGAAACGCTGTGCTTTTACTAGGCTTTAGCATAACTCGCCTCGTATGACCGGCGCATGACAGCCGATAGCGCTATTAAAATCTGTGACAACAACCATCGCTATTGTAGAAAGATGATTATGATGAAAATCTTTGGGGATTCTATGATGATGTCTCGACGGGATGCCATGCGGATCGGCGGTTTTGCCCTGAGTGCGACGGTGACGCTGCCTCAGCTGGCAGGCCTCGCTCAAGCTGCGACCCCCTCCGTACCATTGGCAGACCTGATGCGACCGGGGCCGCTTAACGACCTATGGCTCGGTCCTGAAACTGCAAAGTGCACCATCATCGAGTATGCCTCGCTGACGTGTTCTCACTGCGCCCAATACCATACTGAGACCTGGCCGAAGCTCAAGGAGCAGTACGTCGACAAAGGCCTCGTGCGTTTCACCTTACGCGACTTTCCGCTTGATCCACTTGCAACTGCAGGCTCCATGCTGGCACGAGCCGATAATGGAGTCAGATACTATCCAGTTAGCAATCTGCTCTTTGAGCATCAGCGTGACTGGGCCTTTGTAGACAAGCCACTCGACGCGTTACAGGTTATGATGCGCCAAGCCGGCTTTTCACAAGCGAAGTTCGAAGCGACGCTGAAAGATCAGAGCCTTTACGAGGCAGTCAACACCGCGAAAGACCGAGCTTACAAAACTTTCAAAGTCGACTCGACGCCATTTTTTTTCATCAACGGCGCCCCACTGCCGGGTGCTCTTTCGTTTGCTGATTTGGAAAAGATCATCAAACCAATTATCGGCTCCTGAGACGAGCGCATGCCGAGTGATAAATGATCGAATGCTTGATTGAGATATTCACTGTCAGCCCTCGTAAAAGGGACTAGCAGGAATTTGGGTGAATGGTCCCGCCCTCCGTTCGGCCGGGCTAATCCCGCAGGCGGCGCTCCATCCGATCGCCGCGACCGCCGACGTGCTCACCATCGTCTCGATGGCGGCGCTCGGGTTGGGCGTCGATGTGCGCAGCGTCGCGGGTGCCGGCGCCCGGGTGACGCTGGCGGTGGTCGCCTCGCTCGTCGCGCTGACCGCGGTTAGCCTCGGCCTGATCCGCATCCTCGGCATCGCCTGATCCGATTTATCGAAAATACAGAACGAAACGTGCTGAACAAACCGTTTTTCAGAACGCCAGGGGAAGTCCATCTTGAACCCAAGGCGGTCGGTCGAAGGAGCCGGGACCGCCGATCCGGAGGAGGGGGCCATGACCGAGCCGGCCATCATCGAGACCGCCGAGCAGGCCCGCGAGGGCGAGACCAGCGGGCACATGCGCTGGGTCTTCCTGTGGAGCCTCGTCTTGTCCATCGCGGCCATCGCCATCGCCGGCTGACCGCCGACGCCCCGATCCCGATCCAGCAGGAGGATACAACATGACGTTCAAGACCGGACGGCGCGGAGCGCTGCAGATTCTCGGCCTCGCCGCGGGAGCGGCGGGCGGCACGGCCCTCACGCCGGCGGCGGCCCGGGCCGCGAGCCCCGACAAGCCCCCCCTGGTCGAGGCCGGGGCGGGCGACTTGCGCGCCCTGATGGAGCGCCTCGCCAAGGCGCCGCGGCGGCGCGACTTCAAGACCGTGCCGATGATCCTCACCAAGCCCGAGGAGTGGGACCACGAGGCGCTCACGGAGGTGATGGCCTACAGACCCAAACCGAAGCAGGTCTGGGACAACACCGACATCGCCAGCCCCTGGCTCAACCTGATGCGCAACGCGCTGAACGCGCAGGTCTGGTCGTTCCGCCACCCGGACTTCCTCGCGGTCTCGGCGACCCACGGCACGGCCCACCTCGCGCTCTACGATCAGGAGACCTGGGACAAATACAAGCTCGCCGACCTCGCCGGGCCGAAGTTCAAGTCGAACACCCTGATCGTCGAGGGCAAGGCGGCCTCGGCCGACCCGAAGAACTTCGAGGATCCGGCCGGCGTGTTCTCGCCCGAGGACAACGCGATCCCGGTTCTGATGCGGCGCGGCGTGGTGTTCACCTCCTGTCACAACGCGATCTGGGAGGAGGCCGGCGGCCTGATCGCCAAGGGCGTCAACCCGGACAAGCTCAGCCACGAGGCGCTCGCGGCCGAGCTGACCAACCATCTCATCCCCGGCGTGATCCTCACGCCCGGCGCCGTCGGCACGCTGCCCGAGCTGCAGCAGGCCGGTTTTCACTACGCGAAGTGAGGAGGGCTCGATGCACCGTTTCCGCAAAGCGATGCTCGCCGGCTGCGCCGTCGCCCTCGCGCTGTCCTCCGCCGCGCGGGCCGAGGACGCGAAGGGCCCACCCGGCCCGTTCCCACCTTGGCAGCACGGCGACAACAACGACGCCACGCCCCGCGGTCTGCCGTTCACCGTGCCCGAGGTCGACGTGCTCGCCGACTTCCACGGCAGCCTCGACGACCCGAAGCTCGTGCTGTTCGTGGGCGGCAACTACTTCTTCGCGATGGCGCCGCTGGTGAAGGCGTTCGAGGCGAGCCACCCGGAGTACAAGGGTCGGATCTTCTGGGAGACGATCCCGCCGGGCCTGCTCGTCAAGCAGATCGAGGCGAGCGGTACCGTCACGGTCGGCAACATGACTTTCACGGTCAAGCCCGACGCCTATTTCGCCGGGCTCAAGAAGGTCGAGGCGCTGATCCACGAGGGTAAGCTCGTCGGGCCGGCGGTGCCCTACGTGACCAACACGCTGACCATCATGGTGCCCAAGGACAACCCGGCGGGCGTGAAGGGTCTGTCTGATCTCGGCAAGCCGGGCATCCGGCTCGCGATGCCCAACCCCGAGTTCGAGGGCATCGCGCGGCAGATCAAGATGTCGCTGGCCAAGGCGGGCGGGAAGGATCTGGAGACAGCGGTCTACGACACCAAGGTCAAGGACGGCTCGACGATCCTCACGCATATCCACCATCGCCAAACGCCGCTGTTCCTGATGCAGGGCCGCGCACAGGCCGGCGTGACGTGGCAGTCCGAGGCGCTGTTCCAGCAGCAGGTCGGCAATCCCATCGGCCACGTCGACATCCCGGACGCGGACAACGCCACGGCCGTCTACGCCGGCGCCGCGGTGAAGGGGGCGGCCCATCCCGAAGCGGCCAAGGCGTGGCTCGCCTTCATCCGGTCTCCCGACGCCCTGCAGATCTTCGAGCGGTACGGCTTCAAGCCGTACCGCGGCGGTTGAGGAGGCGGCGATGGGAGGCAGGATCATGACCCTGCACCAGCTTCGCGTCTTCGTGGCGGTGGCCGAGCGGGAGCACCTGACGCAGGCCGCGGCGGCGCTGCACGCGGCACCCTCCGCCGTCAGCGCCTCGATCGCCGCTTTGGAGACCGAGTACGGGCTGTCGCTGTTCGAGCGAGCCGGGCGCGGCCTGCGCTTGACGCCTCACGGCACGGTGATGCTGGAGGAAGCCCGCGGGGTGCTGACGCGGGCCGACGCCGCTCGGGCGCGTCTCGCGACGCTGCGGACCGGGGCGGGCACAGGGGAGGCGTCGCCGTGAGCGGCACGCCGCGCCCGAGCCGACCCGGCGGATCGGCGGCCGTGCGGCCAACCGCAGGTGTACGGCCAGCCCGGACACTACCGGTGCCACGCGGCGATCACGTTCAGACAGGACCGACAACTGATGATCGGCACACCGTGCTCGTTCCACCGTGTGCGACGGACCTTATGGTTGTCGCTCGCGGCCTCGGCGCTCGCTGTCCCGGCACCGACGATGGCGGCACCGGCCTGCTCCCCGGTTTATCGGACGGTGGGGGCGGCCTGCCGGTCGATCCCCGGCAGAGCCGACCTGGATCGCCGGACGGAAACCCACGGTCCTACGGGCCCTCAGGGGGAGTGCCCGCCGGGCCTGAAGCAGGTGGCCGGGACATGCCTTCAAGCGTGTCCGGGGGGCTACGAGGACCGCGGGGCGACTTGTATCTATCGCAACCAGTCGAACTGACGCGCGATAAGTCGTCGCCACCGCTGGCGGCGGGTTGCAGCGTTCGGATCAAACGAATGGACCGCAACACGGCGAAAGCTCACACACACGTGATGACAGGCTGCTCGAATACGTCTGCGTGGTGGGGCTTCGTGGGCATGGGCGGCTGGATGTCTCGCGCAGGCCTCGCCCTGACGCTCGCGCTCCTCGCCCCTGCGCCAGTCTTCGCGGGGGACGATCCGGCTACCGGCGCGACCGTCGCGATGCAGCCCGGTTCTTCCGGACGGCCGGCCTGCGCCGCCTGCCACGGCGCCGACGGCGCCGGACAGGCGGACGTGGGCATCCCACGGCTGGCCGGACTCCACGCCTCCTACATCGCCGACCAACTCGGCCACTTCGCCACGGGGGTACGCGCCAACGCGATCATGGCCCCCTACGCCGCCTCGCTCTCGGCCGATGAGCGCCGGGCCGTCGCTGAGTATTTTGCGGCCCTGCCCATCCCCGCACCGGTCGATCCGATCCCGGAGCCGGTCGCCAAGCTCGATCGCGGCATGGCCCTGTTCCAGCGCGGGGACGCGCGCACAGGCCTGATCGCTTGTACCCAGTGCCACGGCCCGAACGGCGTCGGCGTCGGCAGCTTCACGCCGCGGCTGGCCGGCCAGTCCGGCCCCTACATCGCCGAGCAACTCCATCGCTGGCGCGCTGGCGACATCCGCGATCCGCGCGGCGCATACATGCGGGCGATCGCCGCGCGCCTGTCCCCGGCCGACATCGAGGCGGTGGCCGCCTACGCAGCCGGCCTGAAAACGGGCGAGACGATCGAAAACACGGCGGGAGGGAAGCCATGAGGTTCATGCAAGCGGCCGCGACCGCCTGCGCCGTCTCGGCCCTGGCCGTGGCGGGGCTGGCCGCGGAGACGGCGTGGTTCCCGCGTGCGGCCGGGGCAACGGAGACGCCGGCGCCCTTCACGCCGCCGGCCGAGGACGCGATTCCCGCCGGCAAGTTCGGCGACGAAGTCCGGCTGGGCGAGCAGATCTTCCGCGAGCCGGGGGAACACGCGGCCGCCTATGTCGGCAACGACCTGCGCTGCTCGAACTGCCACCTCGACGCCGGGCGGCTGGCCGGCTCGGCGCCGATGTGGGCGGCCTACGTCTCCTATCCCGCCTACCGGTCCAAGAACGGTCATGTGAACTCGTTCCAGGAGCGCCTGCAGGGTTGCTTCCGTTACAGCATGAACGGGAAAGTGCCCCCGCTCGGCGACCCGGTGCTCGTCGCCCTGGAAAGCTACTCCTTCTTCCTCGCCAAAGGCCTGCCGACCGGCGAGAAGCCCGAAGGCCGCGGTTTCCCCGCGCTCCCTAAGCCCGCGCTGGCGCCGGACTACGCCCGCGGCGCGCAGGTCTATGCCGAGAACTGCGCCGCCTGCCACGGAGCCGACGGGCTCGGCCAGTCGGCCGACGGCAAGGTTGTGTTCCCGCCGCTCTGGGGTCCGCGCTCGTTCAACTGGGGCGCCGGCATGGGCTCGATCAAGAACGCCGCCGAGTTCATCCACGCCAACATGCCGCTGGGCATGGGCGGGACGTTGACGCCGCAGCAATCCTGGGACGTGGCGACCTACATCGACAGCCAGGTCCGCCCGCAGGATCCGCGCTTCACCGGCGACGTGGCCGAGACGCGTGCCAAGTTCCACGACAACCCGAACTCCATGTACGGCCGCACGGTCGACGGCGCCGTGCTCGGCGATCCGAAGGTGACGCCCCCGGCTGGCACCGTCCCGGCCTCCAAGGCGGAGCACAAGTGATGAGCGGAGAGGGTATTCCTCCGTCGCCCGCGGAGGAGTCCGCCCCGACCGAACCCGTGCGGCCGGTCGGCACCTGGGTTGTGGCGGCCTTCCTGGTCGCCTCGATCGTCGTCGTCTGGTGCCTGGCGGCGCTGGTCTTCCATACCCGGAGCTGAGAACCCGCGATGAGCGAGACCGGCGCGTCGTCCGCCTTCGAGGACGCTTTTCACAAAGCCGCGGAGCGCCACGAGCGCGCTTGGGTTTTCCTGGCCGTCACGATGCTGACCCTGCTGCTCGCCGGCACGATGTTCCTCGTCGTCTACGCCTACGGAATCGTCGTGCGTACCGACGGCTTCCGCCGCGATCCGGCCGCGCTCGATACCCCCGAGGGCAGCATCGTGAAGACCGGTCCGAACGCCTACACCGTCACCGTGGTCGCCCACCTCTGGCGCTGGAGCCCGAGCCCGCTGCGCATCCCCAAGGGCGCGACCGTCACCTTCCGCGTGACCAGCGCCGACGTGCTGCACGGGTTCGCCATCCAGGGTACCACCGTCAACGTCACGGCGGTGCCGGGCATCACCGGCAGCGTCACCTACACCTTCAACCGGCCCGGCACCTTCAACATCGTCTGCAACGAGTATTGCGGGCTGGAGCATCAGGGCATGCTCGGGCGCATCGTCGTCACGGGAGATCCGGCATGACCGCCACCGCGATCCCCGGCACGCTGCCGGCTTCCGTCGCCGCACCCGCTGACGTCTTGGCGCCGCAGCGGCGCACGATGCTGGCCTTCCTGGTCTGGGGCTTCTCGGCCCTGATGATCGGGGCGATGATCGGCCCGCTCCAGGCGCTCAACTACGGCGGCATCAACGCCTACCCGGCCCTCACGCCGATCCTGAAGTCCTACTACCAGGGCCTGACCATCCACGGCGTGCTCAACGCCTACATCTTCACGTTCTTCGTGACCTGCGGCCTGCTGGTCTATCTGCCGGCGCGCGAACTCGGGCTCGCGCCGAGCATGGCGCTGTGGCGCGGCTGCTTCGCGACGATGGCGCTCGGCACGCTGATGCTGCTGCTCGCCATGTTCGACAACTCGTCGAGCGTGCTGTGGACGTTCTATCCGCCGCTCAAGGGCAGCGCGTGGTTCTACCTCGGCATGACGCTGGTCGTCCTCGGCAGCCTGATGCCGCTGCCGATCCTCCTAGACCTACGTGCCCGCTGGAAGGCGCGCCGGCCCGGCGAGGTCACGCCGCTCGTCACCTACATGAGCCTGACGACCATGCTGATGTGGGCGCTGGCCGGGGGCGGCGCGCTGATCGAGCTCGTCGTCCAGCTCAACCCGTGGGCGCTGGGGCTGACCGATACGGTCGACCCGATCGTGGCCCGCACCCTGTTCTGGTGGACCGGACACCCGATCGTCTACTTTTGGCTGATGCCCGCCTACGTGAGCTGGTACGGGCTGCTCTCGAAGCAGATCGGCGGCAAGCTCGTGTCCGACCCGATGGCGCGGCTGACCTTCGCGCTGCTGCTCGTGTTCTCCCTGCCAGTCGGCAGCCACCATCAGTTCACCGATCCCGGCTTCTCGCCGGTCTGGCGCGGCATCCTCACCGCGCTCACCCTGTCGGTGGCGCTGCCGAGCTTGGTCACCGCCTTCACCATCGGGCTCAGCCTCGAATACGCCGGGCGACTGCGCGGCGGCCGGGGCTGGCTCGGCTGGTTCACCGCTCTGCCCTGGCGCGACCCCAGTGTCGCCGCGCAGGTGCTGGCGATGCTCACCTTCATCTTCGGCGGGGCCGGCGGCATCGTGAACGGCAGCTGGGAGCTCAACAACATCGTCCACAACACCACGTGGGTGCCGGGCCACTTCCACATCACGGTCGGGACCGCCTCGGCGCTGACCTTCATGGGCGTGGCATTCTGGATGCTGCCGCATCTCACCGGCCGCGCGCTCCTCAGCCGGCGGCTGGCGCTCGCGGCCGCGTGGCTGTGGTTTACCGGGATGTCGGTGTTCGCCCTCGGCATGCACTGGGCGGGCCTCTTCGGCGTGCCGCGCCGGGCCTGGGTGTCGATGCTGCCGCGCTCGGTCTACGACCGGGTCTACGGCGACGCCCATCTCGCCCTGATCCTCGTGGCGGTGGGCGGCTGCATCCTGTGGCTCGCGACGATCGCCTTCTACACGGTCTTCCTCGGCAGCCTCGGCACGCGCCGCCTCGACCGGCGCCCGGCGATCCCCTTCGCCCAGGCCTTCGGCGGCCGCGAGAGCTACGCCCTCGACGGCGGCGAGCCGGTCGGCATCGTCGCCCATCAGGAAGCCTCGAAGCTCGCCCGCGCCCTGGAGCATCTCGGGCTCATCACCGCCTTCACCGCGCTCGCCACCGCCGCGGCCTATGTGCCGATCTTCTGGCCATTCCTCCGGAACGTCACCGCCGCCCGCGGGTGGGTCGTCTGGTGAGAGGTGCCGGCATCACGCGACGGGCCGTCCTGAGCGCGCTGCCGCCTGTCGCGCTCATCACGCTGTCGCCCGTCGCGCTGCGGTGGGGACGCTCCGGCGGTGCGCTCATCGGTACGCCGGTCCCCGCCGGTCCGACGCCGCCGCTCGCCTTATCGAAGACCGATGGCCGGCCGTTCGACCTCGCCGCCGAGCACGGTCGCCTGGTCCTGGTCTATTTCGGCTACACGCGCTGCCCGGACGTGTGCCCGACGACGCTGGCCGACGTGGCGGCCGCGCTCGCCCACCTGAGCGCCGGAGAGGCCGCAAGGGTGCGTGTAGCCTTCGTGAGCCTCGACCCCGCGGCGGATCCAGCCCCGGCGTTGCAAGGCTACCTCGGAAGCTTCGGTCCCAGCCCGCCCTTCGTCGGCTTGACCGGCTCGCCCACGGCGGTCGCGCGGGCCGCCGCTGCATGGGGCGTCACGTGGCGGAAGGCGGAAGGTGGCTTCTTCGACCATAGCTCATTCGTGACGGTGGTCGATCCGGGCGGAATTCGCCGCCTCCGCTACGGATACGCGCAAACCCAGGATCCGATCGCGCTCGCTCACGATCTCAGCGTCCTTCTACACGATGCCTGAGCGAGCGCTTCCTTCCCTCCGCCGCGCGGCCGGTGCCACGGGCATCGTCGTGACGGTGGTGGCCAGCCTCGGTCTACGCGACCCGCTGGCCTCGATGGCGAGCTACACCGCCGCTCTGATGGCGCTCAACCAGATCGCTCCCCCACTCCTTCTCCTCGCCCTCGACCGCCCGGGACCGCGCGCGGCGAGATTCCTCGCCGCGACGCTGGATCCGATCCTGGCGTTTACGGCCTTCTGCACCCTGAGCGTCGCGGTCAGCCTGCCCGGCATCTTCGAACCGACGCTGGCCAACGCGCTGTACGCGGCCCCGCTCGGGCTGCTCGAACTCGGGACCGGCCTCATGATGTGGGCGCAGGCGATGCCGGCGACGCGTCAGGTCCACTCGGCCTGGCGGGTGGCTCTGCTCCTCTGGATCGCGAGCGTCCCGATGACCGCGGTCGCCGTCGTGTGGATGCTCAGCCCCGACGTCCTCTACACGCCCTATCTCGACGTCATCTGTCGATGGAACGTGCCGCCGCTCGTCGACCAGAAATGGGCGGGGTTCGTGATGTTCGCAGCCGGCATGCCGATGCAACTCGCGGCCGTCTGGCTTTTGCTGGGCCTGTCAGGGGCGCAACGCGATGCCGCCTGAGCCCGCATCCGAGTCACTCCCCACCTTGCGTGGCATCGACTGGCTCGCCGCCCTGCTGGCCGGCATCGCCGGCGCGACGGATGCCACCGGCATCCTCGCCTTCGGCCGCTACACGGCGCACATGTCGGGCACGACCTCGCAGACCGTCGCGCACGCCCTCTCGAACATGGGCCCGGTGGCACTCGGCATCCTCGCGATCCTGTGCTTCGTCGCCGGCGCCGCGCTGTGCGGCTTCGTGGCCGAGGCGTTCGCCGCGCGGGCGGCCCGGCGGACTCTGGCGGGCCTGCTCGCGGTCGAAGGGCTGCTGCTCGCCCTGGCCGCGACGCTGCTGACCGCCGCACCGGAACCGATCCTCGCTCTGGCGCCGATGGCCTTCGCGATGGGCCTCCAGAACGCGACGAGCTCACGCCTGCTCGGACCGACGATCCGCACCACCCACGTCACCGGGACGCTGACCGACCTCGGCGACGCGCTCGGCGCCTTGGCACGGCGCGGCCTCGGGCGGCGCGCGGCGCTCACGGACGTGGCGGTGCGCAAGGGCCTGCTGTTCTGCGCCTTCGCGGGCGGCGGGGCGTTGGGCGGAGGCGGATACGTCTGGGTCGGCTTGTACAGCCTCTTCGCCTCTGCGGCCCTTCTCGGCCTCGCTGCTGTCGCCCTCGCGCGGTCCGGCCGCGCAGGGATGGCGACGCGGCCCTGACCGATCCTGCTTCGTCAGGCCGATCCCGCCGAAGCGGGATTACTGGCGCTCTCGATCGCCTCGCGGATCATCCGGCGGGCGGCCGCCGGGCCGTCCCAGCCCAGGATCCGCGCCCACTTGCCGGGCTCCAGGTCCTTGTAGTGCTCGAAGAAGTGCTGGATCTGCTGGCGCGTGATCTCCGGCAGGTCGGTGTGGTCGCGCACGGCATCGTAGCGGCGGGTCAGGCGCGCGGCCGGCACGGCGACGATCTTCTCGTCCGTCCCGTGCTCGTCCTGCATCAGCAGGACGCCGACCGGCCGCGCGCGCAGCACTGCGCCCGGCACGATGGCGCGCGTATTGGCCACGAGCACCTCGCAGGGGTCGCCGTCTGGTACCTCACCAGCTGCCAGGGTGGGAGCTGCCATCATGGCGAACAGCGACAGGGCCACGGTGAACGTCCGGTGTCTCATGGGCATCTTCCTTCCGATGTTCGTGGTGCGGTGGCGGATCAGGCGGCGGCTTTCGGCTTGGCCATCCATTCCCGGCCCTTGAGCATCCCGCTCCAGTAGATGGGCGGAAGCATGCGTTCCTTGAGGAACCAAGCCATAGCACTCGGTTTCGTGCCGTCGATGAACCAAGACGGAAAGCTTGGGAGGAGCTTGCCGCCGTAGCCGAACTCGGCGAGCAGGATCTTGCCCCGCTCGACCGTCAACGGACATGAGCCGTAGCCGTCATAGACGGCCTCGGGCTCCTTCACGAAGCCCATCTCATGCAGGAGGTTGTGCGCCACGATGGGTGCCTGCTTGCGCGCGGCCGCGGCGGTCTTGGCGTTGGGGGCGCTGCAAGCGTCCCCCAGGGCGTAGACATCAGGGAAGCGCGCGTGACGGAGGGTGGCGTGATCGACCTCGATCCACCCGGCGGCGTCGGCCAAGGGCGAAGCCCGCACGAAGTCCGGGGCCTGCTGCGGCGGCACGACATGCAGCATATCGAAGTCCGTCTCGACCTCGGAGGTCGCGCCGTCCACGCCGGTCCGGGTGAACCAGGCCCGACGGCCGGGCCCATCAATTCGCGTGAGGTTGTGCCTCAGGTGCAGGCCGGCCCGGTAGCGTTCGATGTATTCCATCAGGGGCGGCACGTACTCCTTGACCCCGAACAGAGTGGGCGTGGCTGTGAAGAAATCGATCGTTACGTCGCCCAGCAGGCTGGCCCGCTGCCAATGGTCGGCCGAGAGGTACATCGCCTTCTGGGGGGCACCGGCGCACTTGATCGGCATCGGCGGCTGCGTGAACACGGCACGCCCCTTCCGCAGGCCCTGCACGAGTTCCCAAGTGTAGGGCGCGAGGTCGTAGCGGTAGTTCGACGTGACGCCATTCCGCCCAAGCGTACCCGCGAGCCCGTTGATCCCATCCCAATTCAACTTCAGGCCCGGGGCCGCGACGAGCCGGTCGTAGCGGACGACGCGGCCGTCCTCCAGGACGACCGCCTTACGGTCAGGCTCGAAGGCCGCCACGCCGGCCTTGATCCAATGCACTCCCTCGGGAATCAGCGACCCCATCGTGCGGGCGGTCTCGTCGGCCGTGAACACGCCGCATCCGACCAGGGTCCAACCAGGCTGGTAGTAGTGCACGTCCGCCGGGTCGATGATCGCGACCGTGAGGTCGGGCTTGCGCACCTTCAGGCTCGCGGCGACAGCGATGCCGGCCGCCCCGGCCCCTACGATGACCACGGTATAGCTCGTCCCGCCATCGTCGCTCGGCGAGCGCCTCCCGGCCGCGATGCGCCGGGCGGAGCCGGCCATGTCATACCCAGCGGCCTTCGTCGCCGCGAGGATGTCCGGAAGCGGACGACCACGCCGGCCTTCGGCGAGCGACCACAACGTCGCCGAACGGGTGCCGGTCCGGCAGTAGGCCAACACGGGCTTCGGCGAGGTGCGCATCGCCTCGGTGAAGGCGGCGACATCGTTCTCGGTGATGCCGCCTGACACGGCAGGCAGGTAGGTCATTTCCAGCCCAGCCTTGCGAGCCTGAGTGGCGACCTCCTCATAGGCCGGCTGGTCGGCGGCCTCGCCGTCAGGACGGTTGCAGATGATCGAGCGGAAGCCGGCCTCGACGATGGCACCGACCTCGCTCGGCGCAAGCTGCCCCGAGACGGAGAGGTCCTGCGTGATCCGTTTCGCGTCCATGGATACCTCCGGGCGGGCAGTGATCGATCCGATCAATATATATTAATATATATCGACTTCTAAGTCACAAGACGAACATATATTGACAGGGCGCGCAAGGGCCTGCACTGTCATGTCATCGATGGATCTGTGCCGTGGATACGTCATTTCATGAATTTAGAAAGCGACATCGTCCGACCTGACGTGGTCAATGCCGCGGGCCCGCCCGTCCTGTGTGACGTGGCGCCTCCCTTCCGCGCGAGGACGACGATGGGCGAGCGCTCGCTCGACATGTACCGAGGGCGCTGGCTGGTGTTCTTTTCGCATCCGGCCGACTTCACGCCGGTCTGCACCAGCGAGTTCGTGGCCTTCGCGAAGGCATCGGACCGCTTCCGGGAGCTCGGGTGCGACCTGCTCGCCCTGTCGGTCGACAGCCTGTCCTCCCACCTCGCTTGGAAGCACAGCATCGAGCATCGCTTCGGCGTGCGCGTGCCGTTCCCCATCGTGGAGGACCCGGCGATGGGCATCGCCAGGGCCTACGGCATGCTCCCGGCGAACGCGACGTCGAGCGCCACGGTGCGGACGACCTTCGTGATCGATACGCAGGGCGTCGTCCGGGCGACGGTGTCCTACCCGATGACCGTGGGCCGCAGCGTCGACGAGGTCCTGCGCCTGGTGGCGGCCCTCCAGGCGACCGACGCGGCCGACGTCTCGACCCCCGAGGGCTGGATGCCGGGCGACCCCGTCATCGTCGCACCGCCCCTCACCTTCGACGAGATCACGGCCCAGCCCGAGACCGGGGCGTCGGACTGGTACTACCGACTGGGGAGCGCATGACCATGGCCGGCCCCGATCCCAGACCCGTCGTGCAGGGCTTCCACGAGGCCACCAGCGGCAGCGTCCAGTACGTCGTGTCGTGCCCGGTGACGCGCCGCTGCGCCATCATCGATCCTGTGCTGGACTTCGACGAGAAGGCGGGGACCACCTCGACGCGATCGGCCGATGCGATCCTCGCCTATGTCCATGGCGAGGGATTGCGGGTCGAGTGGATCGTCGACACCCACCCCCATGCCGACCACCTCTCGGCGGCACGGTACCTGAAGGAGGCCACCGACGCCCCGACGGCGACGGGCGAGCACGTCGTCGACGTCCAGGCGCTGTGGAAGGGCATCTACAATCTGCCCGCCGATTTCCCCACGGACGGCTCGCAGTGGGACAGGATTTTCGCCGACGGAGAGACCTTCCAGATCGGCGAACTCGACGCCCGCGTGATGCATTCGCCGGGACATACGCTCGCCTCCATCACGGTCGTGGTCGGAGACGCCGCCTTCGTCCACGACACGCTGTTCATGCCGGACTCCGGGACGGCGCGCTGCGACTTCCCCGGCGGCGACGCCGCGAGGCTCTGGCGCTCGATCCAACGCATCCTCGCGCTTCCGGACGGGACCCGTGTCTTCACCGGCCACGACTACGGCCAAGGTGGCCGGGAGCCACGTTGGGAGAGTACGGTCGCGGAGCAGCGGGCGACCAACACGCACATGGTCGCCGCGGGCACGGAGGACGAGTTCGTGGCCGTCCGGAAGGCCCGCGACGCGACCCTCCCGATGCCGAAGCTGATCCTGCACGCCCTGCAGGTGAACATTCGCGGCGGTCGGCTCCCCGAGCCGGAGGCGAACGGCAAGCGCTACCTCAAGATCCCCCTCGACGCCTTCGGGAGGACCGCCCCTTGACGGAGGAGCTCACGCTTCGGATCGGCGACGCGCTCAAGGTCCTGGCGAACCCCAACCGGCTGCGCATCGCCTTCCTCCTGCTGGAGGGCGAACGCTCGGTCACCGACATCGAGCGCGAACTCGGCATTCGGCAGCCGACCCTGTCGCAACAACTCGGCGAGTTCCGAGAGGCCGGGTTCGTCTCGACCAGGCGGGAGCACAAGTCCGTCTTCTATCGCGTCACGGAACCGAGGGTCGTGGCGGTGCTGAACGAGCTTCGCCGGATCTACTCGGCCGCGCCGGACAGCCTGCCCGCGATGCGGGCGGCACCTGCCGGACGCCCCCGCCCTCAGCAGGCCGCGATGTTCGGGCTGGTCGGAAGTCGGGCGTGAGCGCCTTCCTGTCGCCGCTCGTGGGTGGCCTCCTCATCGGCGCGTCCGCCGTCGTCCTGCTCCTGGGCAATGGGAGGATCGCAGGCATCAGCGGCATCGCTGGCGGTCTGCTTGGACCATCCAGACGCGACACCCTTTGGCGCGGTGCCTTCCTCGTCGGCCTGCTTCTCGGCCCGATCCTTTATCGGATGCAGGCCGGGCATTGGCCCGAAGTCCGGATGGAGGCGTCCTGGCCGATGTTGATCGCGGCCGGCCTCCTCGTCGGCTACGGCACCCGCCTCGGGTCGGGCTGCACAAGCGGGCACGGGGTGTGCGGAATAGCCCGGCTATCGCCGCGCTCGATTACGGCGGTGGCCGTCTTCATGGTCGTGGCCGCAGTGACGGTGTTCATTGTCCGTCATGGGATCGGCACATGACCGGCGCCCTTCGTCTGGCGGTCGCCCTCTTAGCCGGCCTCCTCTTCGGCCTCGGTCTCGCCATCTCAGGCATGATGGACCCGGCCAAGGTTCTCGGGTTCCTCGACGTGGCGGGGCCATGGGACCCGAGCCTCGCCTTCGTCCTCGGCGGTGCGGTCGGCGTCTCCGCCCTCGGCTACGTGATGGCGGCCTGGATGGGGAAACCGGCGACGGCCCCGCGGTTCGACATCCCGACGACACGCACCGTCGACGCCCGGCTGGTCGGCGGCGCAACGCTGTTCGGGATCGGATGGGGCCTAGTGGGCCTGTGTCCCGGTCCGGCACTGGCGGCGCTTACCCTCGGCCTGCCTTCGATCGGCGTGTTCGTCGTCGCGATGCTCGCGGGCATGGTTCTGTTTCGTCTCACGCCGGGCATGACGCCACGAACCGGCGAGGTCCGACGGTGAGCGCGCTTCCCGCCCTGCTGTCTGGGGGTGGCGTCGGCTTTACGCTCGGGCTGATCGGCGGCGGCGGGTCGATCCTGGCGACGCCCCTTCTGCTCTACGTCGTCGGGATGTCCCAACCTCACCTGGCCATCGGGACCGGGGCGCTGGCGGTGTCGGCGAACGCCTTCATGACCCTCGGTGGCCATGCCAAGGCCGGCAACGTCCGATGGGGCTGCGCGGCGGGTTTTGCGCTTGTCGGGGTGCTCGGGGCCCTCGTCGGATCGACCCTTGGCAAGGCGTTCGACGGAGAGAGGTTGCTGTTCCTGTTCGCCGTGCTGATGGTCGTGGTCGGCGGCCTGATGCTGCGTCCGGCAAGTGACGGTGGCCCTGCCGACGAGCATGCGCCGGTGTCGGTGCCGAAGGTCGTGGCCTCGGCCCTGGCCGTCGGGATGCTGTCGGGGTTTTTCGGCATCGGCGGCGGCTTCCTGATCGTGCCGGGGCTCCTGTTCGCCACCGGCATGCCGATGATCAACGCGGTCGGCTCGTCGCTCCTCGCCGTGGGGGCCTTCGGATTGGCCACGGCGGCGTCCTACGCGCTGTCGGGCCTGGTGGACTGGGTCGTGGCCGCGGAGTTCATCGCGGGGGGCCTCATCGGAGGCTTCATCGGCATGCGGCTGGCCTGCCGGCTGGCCAACCAAAAGAGGCTCCTGAATCGGATCTTTGCCGGGGTCATCTTCGCGGTAGCGGGGTACATGCTCTACCGGAACGCCAGCGCGTGGGGACTCTAGCCCAGCTAAGCATGAGCGGCTTTGCCTTGCCTAGCTGACGCCCACCCGAACGCGGTGCCGAGCGGCACGCAGCCTCCGTGGTTTCAACCATAGACCTCCGCGAAGATCTGGCCGGTATCTCGAAGGTAAGACTTCCGATCTCCTAGCTTTTACTGACTCTACGTTTATATGATGCGGATTTTTAAGTCAGATATCGATAGATGTTCGCCATAACTGCGAATAATAGCAGATTAACTATGCTGGCAATCCTAGTTACAGAGTTGGCAGCGAGTGCCAAAGCACCTCTTAAGAGGTTACCGATACTGGCTGCGTCGTGGCATGTAGCGACCAGCGGAGCGTTGAAGGGAAGCACACTGTGCCCAGTACCAGCCCGTAGATGCTCCTCGATCGACGAGAATAATGATCTATAAAATCGATTAAAAATATAAGAATATTCTATTGGAAGACACGCTGTAGAGAAGATATCCCTTGCACATCGTGGTGCGGGTGCTCAGTGCGCCGCGCCCGCAAGGCGGAGAACACCCTTGAACCACCACGCCCTGTCACGTCGTGTAGTCCTCGCCGGTCTCGGCTTCGGCAGCCTCGGTGCCGCCGCGCCTGCCTGGGCCACTGGCTCAGTCAGGCTACCGCTGCCCGGCGGCCCCGACGCGCGCGACCTCACCACGGGGTTTCCCGGTAAGGGGTCGATGATCCTGCAGCGCACCCGCCCACCCTTGTTGGAGACGCCGTTCGAGGTGTTCGACCAGGGTGTATTCACCCCCAACGACCGCTTCTACGTGCGTTGGCACTGGGCCTCGATCCCCACCGAAGTCGATGCCCCGAGCTTCCGCCTCAAGATCCACGGCCATGTCGAGAAGGAACTCTCCCTCTCGCTCGACGAGATCGCCCGCCTGCCGCAGTTCGAGATCGCCGCGGTCAACCAATGCTCGGGCAACTCGCGCGGTCTGTTCGAGCCGCGTGTCTCCGGCGCGCAATGGGCTAACGGCGCCATGGGTAACGCGCTCTGGACCGGCGTGCGGCTCAAGGACGTGCTCGACCGGGCCGGCGTGAAGGCTGGCGCCGTGCAGGTGCGTTTCAATGGCCTCGACGAGCCTGTGGTCGCCGACGCGCCCGACTTTAAGAAGTCTCTGGATCTCGATCACGCCCGCGATGGCGAGGTGATGATTGCCTACGCGATGAACGGCGAGCAGCTGCCACTGCTCAACGGCTTCCCGCTCCGGCTCGTCGTGCCAGGCTGGTACTCGACCTACTGGGTCAAGATGCTGTCCGACATCGAGGTGCTCGATCATGCTGACGAGCAGTTCTGGACGAAGACCGCCTACCGTATCCCCGCCACTCCTGGCGCGAATGTCCGGCCCGGAGAGACCGGCTACGCCACCGTGCCGATCAACCGGATGGTGCCGCGTTCCCTGCTGACCAACGTCAAGGCTGACGCCTTGGTGAAGGCCGAGGCTCCGCTCAATCTGCGGGGCATCGCTTTTGGGGGCGATTGTGGGGTGAGGACCGTCGAGGTCTCCTCTGATGGCGGGCAGAGCTGGCTTGCCGCTGCTCTCGGCAAAGACGAGGGCAGCTACAGCTTCCGTCGCTTCGAGGCGAGCCTTCCTGCCCTAATCGCTGGCCGGCACGAACTGAAGGTCCGCTGCACCAATACGAAGGGCGTGGCCCAGCCACTGGAGCCGACCTGGAATCCGAATGGCTTCATGCGCAGCGTGGCCGAAACCACGCCCGTCGTGGCATCCTGAGGCGAGGAGCAGAGCATGTCCCCGATGATCCTGCCCCGCCTCGCGCTCGCCGCGCTGTTCGCCGTCTCGCTCGTCGGAGGAGCCGCCCTGGCTGGCGAGGCGATGCGGTTCAAGTCTGTCTCGGTCCAGCTGCCGCAGAGCGACCGGACCTTCCCGGGCGGCCACGAGGCAGAGGCAATCAACAACAACTGTCTGGCCTGCCACTCGGCCGCGATGGTGCTGACTCAACCCAAGCGCTCCAGGACTGAATGGAGTGAGACGGTTAACAAGATGATCCACACCTACAAAGCACCGATCGACGATACGGACGTGCCCGCTATCGTCGATTACCTCGCCAGCATGAAACCACAGCCTTAGCAGTCAGGCCGTTCTCGCAGGAGCGGCCTTGATCAGGTCGAGGAGCGCGTCGGCGGCCCGGCTGCGGTAGCGCTCCTTGTGACGCAGCATCCGGTACGCCCGCTTCGGCAGGTCGAACGGTACATGACAGAGCGTCTCGGCCTTGAGGCTTGCCGCAGCCACACAGGCCGAGAGCACGGTCGCGCCACCGCCCGCCTCGACCGCGGACCGCACCGCCTCGTTCGAGGGCAGTTCAAGCATCACCGTCAGACGTGTCGGGTTGAAACCGCGCTGGGCCAGTGTCTCCTCGAAGGCCGAGCGCGTGCCAGAGCCCGGCTCGCGCAACACCCAGCTGCCCTCCGCAAGCTCGTCCAGCGACAGCTCACTGCGCCTTGCCCAGGGGTGGTCAGGGGCGACGAGGAGCATGAGCTGATCCTCGGCCACCGTCGTGCTGGTCAGCGCCGGATCGTCGAGCGCGCCTTCGACGAAGCCCAGTTCGGCCCCACCCTCGCGCACAGCGGCCGCGGCCTGAGTGGTGTTGCCGACCGTCAGATTGAGGGTAATCTCCGGATAGGCACGGCGAAAGGCGACCAGGTAGCGGGGCAGCCAGTCACTCGCGATCGTCTGGCTGGCCTGGATGCTCAGCGTGCCCCGTCGAAGTCCGCTGAGTTCAGCCAGCACCAGCTCGGCACACTCTGAGCGGGCGAGCACGGCCCGCGCCTCCCCGAGGAAAAGGCGACCTGCTTCGGTGAGCTCGATGCCGCGCCCAACCCGGTGGAAGAGCTTGACGGCGTGCCGCCCCTCGATGGCGCTGACAGCCGAGCTGACGGCGGATTGAACCAGATTGAGCGCTTCAGCGGCACGCGTGACATGCTCGCGTTCGGCGACCGCCACGAAAATCCGGAGTTGGTCGAGGGTCATGTAGCCACCTCGGGTGGGATCCTGGCTCGCGTCCTCGACTTGAGCACTGAGACGTTCGGCTTAGCAGAACCGAAGGTCCACATCGCTGAACCGAGCGGCCTAGAGATAATCGAATTTTCAGATCAGAGTCAGCGTAAAAATGCGTTGGATCGAACCATTTCCGGGTGAGATCCTTGGTCCGAACCACGAGGCTCCTATGACAAACCGCAGTCCCAGTTTGATTGCTCAGGTCAACGGCTATCCGCCTGGACTGACGCTGTGGGTAGCGGTTGCTGCCGCGGCGACCTAGTTCCGGGGGTAGAAGAGCGGATGTTCGACCGGGCTTAACTCGAAGCTCTGGTTCGCACCAACCTGATCAACACCCACGTGCGCATCGTCTGGACGCCCGCGACCGGCGCTTCTTTCCTGGCATTGCGCTCGGGGCGCCCGCAGCATGCCGCTTTTCTTCCGGGGCGGTATGATTGCGAAGCTACACAGGACAGGCCCTGATCATGACTAGGATCCAGGCGAACGATCAAGCTGCCGAATGGACGGCACGATTGACGAAGGGCTGCGCGATCTCGGCGATACCCAAGCCGACATATGCGCAACTGGAGGAGTTGCGTCATGACCTCTACACGGTCACGGACCGTCTTCTGGTGCTGGATGTACCCGCGGAAAGCTGGCCGGATTCACTCAATCTGACGATCGAGGATTGGGAAGCGCGGCAAAGCCTAACCTGTCACCGGGTGGTCGCTGTTCAGGTCAACTCCGGATATTTTAAGATGTCGCCAAAATGTTCTTAGATAGATAATAGTAAGTTCGATTTATAGTTGCATCTGACGCGCGCACTCACGGCCCGGAACGACAAATACTTAGGTCAATCTGCCTTCAATCCATCACCTTCTGAACGGGCAATGTCGCTTGCAAGACGTAGCCGCTGGCGGGGCTCAAGCTGGAGGATTGAACTGGGTGCGTCGGGATAAAGGTTTGGTGGATTGGGTGGGACGAACATCTCGATGCCCGATGGCGGCGCATGAGCGGCCTGGATGCCTCCTGCTCGCTGACGCGGATCCGGTCAGCCGAGAGCAACGAGGGCGGGAGTTGGCCGAACTGGACTACCACGTCTGGGTGGCCTCATCTCTCGGTGAGGCATCCGCGATCATCGCGGCTGAACAGCCACACTTCGCCATCATCGATTACAAGCTGTCGGACGGCAGCGGAGTCAGCCTGATCCCGAGGCTCGTCACAGCAGATCCCGCTGCCCGCATCGTCGTCCTATCGTTCTATGCCACCTTCCAAGGTGCAGTTACCGCCTTACGCATGGGCGCGACCGATTTCCTGGCTCGGCCAGCGGCAACCGCCGAGATCGATGCGATCCTGCGCAAACTACCGGACGGATGTAGGCTCAGCGGTGCGCCGGACAGCTCGCTGGAAGCTGTCACCCGACGCCACGCTCAGGAAATCTTGCGCGTCATGGCCGATGACATCTGCGCCACAGCGCGTGTGCTGGGCATCGACACCCGTACGCTACGAAAACTGCTCGTGCGTGCCTAGCCGTCGATACTTCAAAACGTGACCGGGCCTTTGATCTGTAAGGTTCGCCGGCTCTTCGGCTGGATACCGATAGGGCTGGTACCGATGGCGAAGTCTGGACAAAGGAGCGGCGGCTGCAATATCCCTCCGCCTCGGCAGTTCGGATGTCATCGCCGACGACGTCGCACGATGGCCCACCCTGCTTGTCCTGGCCACGCCAAGCGACGCGAAGGCCTGCTCTTCCAGCCATACGCGTCAGGCCAGTACCACAGGAGAGGATGCTTGCGCGATGTGCACAGCACCGGATCGTTCTACCGTGACCTGGACCGGCAATAGAGCCGCTTCCTCGGCTGTGTCCGTCACGACCAGAAGACTCTCAGGCGCGAGCGGGCCCGACGTGAGCGCCTCGATCACGCCTGCACAGTCCTCAAGGTGCCGCAGCGTGCCGTCCAGAACGAGGAGATCTGGCTGGCGCAGGACGGCACGGGCAAGCTCGATCGACGCTTGCTGCCGCACCGTGAGGAGCCGGCCACGGTTTCCGACGCCGTAGTCGAGCCCGCGGACCCGCACGTCGCCTTCAAGCCCGAAGTGCCGCACGGCGGCTCGGACGTGCTCTTGGATGTCGACTTCGGCGTTCATCTGCGTCGTGTCGATGCGTCCGAACAGGAGATTGTCCAGCATCGAGCTGCGCATATTGATGCGGCCCGGATCGAACGGCGCGATATCGGGCTTGCCTCCCGAATGCAGCCGCGTCTGGAGCGGTCCGCGTGCACCCACGATCCGCCGGCACAACGGTCTGTCCAGCAGCCCGAGCCGGTGGGACGGCTCGATATAGGACAGTGCGAGGGTGAGGAAGACGTCGTCGCCGGGCCTATCGGGAAGCGCGCGATCTCCGAGAACGGCGAGACGTCGCTCGATCTCGGGTAGAGCCTCTTGGTCGATCACTGGGAGGCAACGGAACAGGGCATGTCCCGGCGGAAGGCCCCGGGAGATCTCGACGAGCGTGCGAGCGACCGCTACGCCAAGACGGTCGAGGTCTCTGAGCAGGCCATGTTCCGCCAGCACAGCGCGGAAGCGCGGCTCCGACGCGAGGCGTTGGCCAACGAGGGCTGGATCTGTAGGCACGCCGAACAGGAGGTTCTCCGCAACTGTCGCGCGCTGGTTGTATTCCTCCAGCTCGAACGGCAGGACGAGATCAGTCTTGCCGGTGGCGACGAGCCGGCGGTGCAGGTGCCGGCGCGCCGCAATCATGCGCTCGCCCAAAGGCGTACCCTCGCAGCGCGAGGTCGCGGTCAGGCCGAACCGGTAGAGATCCTCATCCATGCCGAGTCGGGAAAGCAGATCCAGCATCCGCAGGTCGAGCGCGCGGGTGTCAGACGCACCGAGCGCGGCAAGGTCGACCCATTGCGTGTCCACTGGGTCTGGGGAGTTGCCCGCGCGATGCGCCTCGAACAGGGGCCGAGTGTCCTCCAGGTCCGACTGTGGGGCTGTGCGCAGTCCATAGACGAGGTTGTCACGGATGGTGCCGGGGAACAGGACCGGATCGCGGCCGGCGTAACCGATGCGCCGCGCTCGTGCGGCACGCCCGGCCGTTACAAGGTTGAGGGCGCCGATGGAGACCGCCCCGGCCACAGGTGATTGCAGCCCGGCAAGTGCGCGTGCGAACTGGTGCGCGAGGCCGGTCCCGGGCGAGTGAAGCCCGACTTGCGCCGGCAGGGCGATGTGCAGGTCCGCGATCGTCACCGACCGACCCTCCTTCGGGTCACGCAGGACGAGCCCATCCGACGTCACGGCGCGGGTTTGGTCCTGCGGCAGATCCGATCGAGTCGCATCGGCCAGCCGCAGGCGCTGTGCACCAAAATGTGCGGCGATCGCCTCGTACTTCACCTCAACGTCCAGGCGCTGCTGGTCCCAGTCGATCAGTCCCTTCAGGGGAGGAGGCAAATCGCGGTAAGCTGCCAAAACCGCGACCAGCTGGCCGATGCTGAGCTCGCCCTTAAGGGCGAGCAGGCCGCCGACGGCATAGAACAGGAACGGTGTCACCTGTGCGAGCAGGTTGTTGAGGTACTTGATCGCAAACTTGCGCCGATAGATCTGCAGGCGCAGGTCATAGAGCCCATGGAGCCGGCCGCTGATCTCGGCTCTCTCCCAGCGGACGCTGTCATTGACCGTCACGGCATCGAGCCCGTCCAGCACCTCCGCGACACGGCCGGCGAGGTTGCGAGACTCGATCTGACGCTGACGACTGAGGCGTAGGATCGCGTGCCTGAGCCGAGGAATGACGGCTATCTGCACGCCGGCTATCGCGCCGGCGGCCAGTCCGAGCCACACGTTCTGCATCAGAATGAAGGCCAGCGCAGTCGCGGCGTGCGTGCCGAGTTGGGCGGGCACCACGATCGCGTCGCCGATGAAGGAGCCGATCGGCTCGACCTCGTCGCGGATGATGGTCGCGGTCTCAGAGGATTTCACCTCGCGCTGGGTTTCAGGGGTAAAGCGCAACATCAGCGAGAACAGCTGGAAGCGTAGGCGGCGCAGCATCCGCTCACCCAAAACCCCCTTCTGCAGGTTGATCCGGAACTTGAAGGCACCGTTGATCAGGACGAGGATGAGGAACAGCCCGGACAACCAGAGCAACAGTCCCTGGCGGTCGGCGTGGAAGCCATTGAAAATCTCGGTCCAACCGCCACCGAGGAAGGCAGGCCACGCGATCTCGAAATTCAGGAACGGCGCGGTCGCCTCGCCGTGGGCGAACGCCTTGCCGATGATCGCGTCGTTGACGATGCGCTTGGGCAGGTCGAGGGAGGCGAAGTAGAACGGCACCGAGGCCAGGACGACCATGCAGATGGCAAGTTGGTCGCGCTTCGAGTGGCGCCAGATGTACGGGAACAGCCGCGGCTCCAGGCCTGGTGTCGGGGCGTCCCTGTCTCGGTCGGGGGACCACTCACCACCCGGCGGACGAGCATTCGTCTTCTCCTGTGCCACCGTAGCACCGCCGCGGCAATGCGGACGATCCTGTTCGGTGACCGGGGGCAAAAACGCGTCTTGGATCAAGGGGGGCTCCACTCTGGCGTTCTCCACCATCGTCGAGCTTGAAAGTTCGATCCAACGGAACCTCTCGATGTTTCCGTTCTGTAAAAACGATCGGTCTTCTGGGAGGCGCTTCCTCGTCGATGTCGCCCGTGAAAGTCGCCGTGCGGGGCGCTCTGAAGCATGGCACGATTACTGAACTGTCAAGTCTTAGCTGTAAGAACCGCCGTGGCCTTGCTGTCGAGCATAAGGAGGCTTCGCCGGGATGCACTCTGTATAAGACCCTGCGGCTAATGTCTCGCTGTGCTCGGCGGATCGACGAAGAACATTGTATTGACCGCGCGCACGGCGACAGCGGCACGGTTCAACTCGGGTTCCACGGCAGTGCAGAAGCCATCGGCCTTGGCGATCCTGCGTTGGTTCGACGAACGGAGCGCAGCTTCGCGAAGCCGCATCCCCTTGGCTTGGAGGCGTTCAATTTCGGCCGATACCGCGGTACTCCATGCCGCGACCTCCGCAGGCGTGCTGAGTGTCGCGGCAGCATCCGTAAGGCGCGCGAGGTGATGGGCGGGATTGGTGGAGGGCATCGTTAATCGGCCTGAGATCTACAAGTGCGTGCTCCCGAAAATCAAGACGCCAGCCTTTACGCTCCGGGGACACCGCACGCCAGCCAATGCCGGGCAAAGCACGAACAAATTCCACTCGCGAGAGATCCTTGCCGAGCGTACGACAGGGCCGCATCCCGGAATATATGCTCGAGCCAAACCGTGTGCCGGAACCATGTCCGCATCTCGACAAACAAGGAGCGGGTCGGGCGGAATTTGAAACAATGTCATTTCTTTCAGGAAAACTCGTAAGCGTTTCTATTCTTGAACAAACATCATCCTCGCACGGGTCTGACCGACTCACCGATGACATTCGGGGGCCCATATTCGTTTTGTCGATTTAAAAAGGCTCTCAGCGGATCATCTCGACGACAACATCGGCGGCCTCGGCGATCGTCGTCCAACGCCGTTCGGCGGTAAGGGCAGGCCGATCTTCCTGCTTGGCAAGGGCCAGACAATATCGGTCCCCGAGTGACAGACCACCCTCGACAGTGAGAGGGCGCAGCATGCCGGCCTCGTACGACAGCGCGGCATCGACGGTGACCCACCGGATCGGCAAGGGGCGTAACAACGCGTCGATCTCCGCGCGCGCCGCGCCGAGCTTGGCGTAGTGGCTGACGACTTCGGCCAGATTGACGGTCGTCATGACCGAGCCGTCGAGCGCGGCTTTCACCCGATCCGCTCCCGGCTCCCCTAGCAAGAGCGCGAGTAGTGCGGACGCGTCGAGGACGACGCCCGTCATTCGGCTTCAGCCTCACGAGCGCGATCCGCGAGGAAATCCGCCACGGTCGCGCCTGCCGTGTCACCGACCAGTCTACGGCTCAAGGCCTGCGCCCGGGCGACGACCTGATCGAGGGTCCGGAGCACGATGGCGTCGCCCATATCCTCGACGATGACCTCACCGCCACGAGCAAGACCATGCCGCTTGCGTAAATCGGCCGGCAAGCTCACGCGCCCGTCAGGCATCACCCTCGCTTTCATGGGACGTCTCCATCGTGTGCCATGGGCATAAGCATACGCCATAAGCCTCGATCCATGCCAGGACGAACTTTGAATGTCAGTTACGCAAGAAGCTGGCTCCCCTGAGCTGCATCGTGGTTCCCCCTTTGTGTCCGCAAGGGGATCGGTGAGCGGACGCGCGGCCGATCCATCCCCGTAGGCTCGATCCGCCTTCGCAGTCCGAGTCTCAATCGACTGGTACGATAAAAATTGCGGTGAGGGGACCCTGTACGTTACAGTCCCGCTCATGACGCATGTGCTGATCGGCTACGCCCGCTGTTCGACCGACAAGCAGGACCTCGCCGCCCAGCGTCAGGCGCTGGTCCAGCTCGGAGTGGCGGCCGATCGCATCTACACCGATAAGGGCTTCACCGGGACGAACCGAGCCCGCCCCGGCCTCGACCAGGCGCTGGCCGCGGTCCGGAGCGGCGACACCCTGGTGGTGCCCAAGCTCGACCGGCTCGCCCGATCGGTGCCGGACGCGCGCGCAATCGGCGACGCGCTCGCGGCGCGGGGTGTGAAGCTCCAGCTCGGCGCCAGCGTGCACGACCCCACCGACCCAATGGGCAAGCTGTTCTTCAACATCCTGGCGACGTTTGCCGAGTTCGAGGCGGACCTGATCCGGCTGCGCACGCGCGAGGGCATGGCAGTGGCCCGCGCCAAGGGAAAGCTGCGGGGCAAGAAGCCCAAGCTCTCCGATCGCCAGCAGAAGGAACTGCGCCGGATGTACGACACCGGCGACTACGCGATCAGCGACCTGGCCGAGCTGTTCTCGATCTCCCGGCCGACGGTCTATCGCACCCTGGAGCGCCAGCCCGCCACGCCCGCGATCATTGCCGCCTGAACGGAGGCACCATGAGGATCGAAGGATTGCACCACGTCCAGCTCGCGATGCCGCCCGGGCAGGAACAGATGGCGCGCGACTTCTACGAGGGCGTGCTCGATATCCCCGAGGTGGCCAAGCCACCCCGTCTCGCGAAGCGGGGAGGCTGCTGGTTCGAGCGGGGCGCTTTGCGGGTCCATCTCGGCGTCGAACGGGAGTTCCGCCCGGCCCGGAAGGCTCATCCTGCCCTGTCGGTCATCGATCTGGCCGCACTGGTGCAGCGGTTGGAGCGAGCGGGGTACCCTGTCGTCGAGGACGAGCCGCTGCCTGGATACCAGCGCCGCTATGTCGACGATCCCTTCGGCAACCGCATCGAACTCATCGAGCCGGATTGAGGCATGCTGGAGTGCCAGAAAGCGCTGATAATCAGTGCCAAATAGCAATCAAGGTCACACCGGGGAGGGGTCCGACTAGCTTGTAAGGAAAACGTTCGTTTTTCGTACGTCCGCGCGCCGGCTGCCGAATGACCGAGGTGGGTGGTTTTCCGCCCGTCTGCTTCCGGGCGGCGGCCTACTGGGCGACCCAGGATCGGCCGCGCATCTACCGCTGGCACTCGTTCGATTGGGCGTGCGAGCAGACGAAGATCGAGCATCGCCTGACCAAACCGCGCTGCCCGTGGACGAACGGTCAAGTTGAGCGGATGAACCGAACCATCAAGGACGCCACGGTCAAGCGCTACAATTACGCTAACCACGACGAACTCCGGCAGCACCTGCAGCTCTTTGTGGATGCCTACAACTACGGTCGCCAGCGCAAGACCCTGCGCGGCCTCACGCCCTACGAGTTCATCTGCCAGACCTGGACAAAAGAGCCCGAACGCTTCAGGCTCGATCCGTCACACCACATGCCGGGACCGAACATCTAGGAGAACGAGGCCACTGCCAAGCGGTAGGCCGATAGCTACGCCCACGCCGAACTCTTCGCTGAACCCCGTCAGCCAATATTTGAGGCCAGCTAATCCAAGCCCAAATCCAGTAATAGCGACGGACGCGAATAAGGTTTGGTTCGGTTTGGACATAGGGCCTCGGCGGTAGCTAGCTCAGAACGGCGATCCGCTGCATCTTGATAGCCGTTCCTCCTGAGCGTAGCCCCGGCGCTTCCTATGAACGATTGCCGCAGCATGGAGCAAACACGGCCCATGAGGGTTGCAACTCGTACGAAAGACACGTTTAGGTAAGGTCAAGCTCTCGCGCCTATAACGTCGACAGCGACCTATTAGGGAAGGATACGTCGATGCACTGGACCGCCGTTTTCCTGGCAGGCTACGCCACCTGCTTCGTGGAAATCTGGCGGCTTTGCGATCAAGCCCCTGTTGCTCCTGAGGATTATTCCGGCGACCTTTAGAGATCTCTTGTACGTCGTCCCAGTTCGGCGCCTGCCTTGTTGAAGCAAGGGCCTTTCCCTGGTTCTTTTCCGTAGCGCACGTGATGACGATGCGGTGCATCTCCTTCGCTCAGCTTGCTCCAATCAGCGGTTGGCCCATGGATCGTTCGGGCCATCTCACACGCTGTATGGGCGGACCAAACCACGATGGAGGCGCCTACCTGCTCGTGCTCGCTACGGCTGGCGTTGCCGCTCAGCCGTACGACGATAGGCGACCGCCACCGCCCGACGAGGATTACGACCGACCGCCCCCGCCACCTCATCGTTTCCAGCCCCCGCCGCCGGACCTCGATGACGATAGGCCCCCGCCCCATCATCACCGGAGGCCCCCGCCGCCGGATGACGATGACGATGATGGACCGCCCCCGCCACCGCCGGGGCGGCTCTAAGGCCAAACGGAGGCACAGGCTGTTCGCTTTTTGTGCCGCTGTGGTCGCTGGGTGGCAGCTGCAGCCCAGCGGCTGGGGTATGGTCAGGCGTCCTCAAGGCGCCTCCCATGCCGATCCCCCTCCCCACGCCTCACCGGCTCGCCCTTCTCGGGCTTCTCCTCGCTAGCCTTGTGCTGCTGGCGGATGGCGCAGCTCGGGTCGAACTCGCCCGTGCGGTGAATGCCTCGCTGGGCGATGGCGCCCGCGTAATTGCTCACATCGCCGTAGCAGACGACTGAGCGGCATCCGTGCGCGCTCTCGCAATCATCGTTAGCCTTGCAGCCGTTGAGCCACTTGCGGCTCTCGCGGCTGCACCGGGTGATCTACAGGCGCTTGAGCAGGCGTGGCATAGCTGCATCCGTGATGCTTCCACTCACCAGCCGGCGGGGCAGAGCCGCGCCGGAAACGAGCGCAACGCCTTGGATGAGTGCAGGGAACGTGAGGATGCCTACGTGGCGGCCTCTATGGCAGCTCGCTCGGCTGATGCCGTGCCACAAAACAGTCGGTCACGGACATGGGTGTCCTACGTAGGCTTCGTGCTCGATCCAGTCAAAGCCTGGATCGAAGCGCTGCGGCGCTGACCTGCACAGTAGGAACGGGCGCGTTCGGCCATGTGTTGGCTCCTGCACAGATAGGAGACACGCCATGCCCCGGATTGTGATTGCAGCCTCAGCCCTGGCTCTCAGCGCTCTGGTCGGGACTGCTCCTGCACAGGCTAAGGGCTGCCTGAAGGGTGCAGTCGTTGGCGGCGTTGCCGGTCATATGGCCGGGCACGGCAAAGCCGGGGCTGCGGCCGGATGCGCCGTGGGACATCACAAGGCCAACAAGGCAAGCAAGAGCGGTGGGCAAGGGCAGCAGTAAAGAACTGCGGGGGCCTTCGCCTACGACACGGCCGACAACACCGGCGCCAACCTCACGGCCTTCTGCCAGCGGTACCACATGAACCATGACCGGCCGGAGCATATGCGGCGGCGGCGGTGGACCTTATGCCGGCGGAAAGCATCGGGGGATCTGTATGCGGACCACCACTTGATCGGCCCTCCGGCATCACCATCTACCAAAGTGATGGGGATGGAGCTCCCCGACAACCGCCCGTGAGGGCTGATGGCTCCTGTCACGGAGGGTGCGTCGGCGCCCGCGCGTGGCGGGGGCTTGGAGCACCACCGGCCGCGTAGCGGACTCTTCGTCACCCTCGCGAGTGCGAGTGGGGCGATACTGTGAACTTCCTAATTGTATTCCTCGTTGTGGGCGCTGGCGGCCTCACTGGGCTCGTGGCGGGACTGGCGCTTGCACGCGCCGCCTTGGCCGGGGACCTGTTGTGAATGTCGCCCGCACCCTCTTGCTCGTCCGGCACGGAGAGAGCGAGGCCAACGCAGCCGGCGAGTTCACCGGCACCCGCGACGTACCGCTGACAGCGCGCGGGCGCGAGCAGGCGCGGGCCGCGGGGCGGCGCCTGCTAGAACATGGCCTCTACCCCGACGCCGCGTTCTGCTCGACCCGCTCGCGCACCGCTGAGACCGCGGGGCTGATCCTCGACGCGCTCGGTCGCCCTGGCCTCGCGGTCGAGTGCGCTGCCGCGCTGGATGAGCGCGACTATGGCGCGCTCACCGGCCTCACCCATGTCGAGGCGGAGGTGCGCTGGGGCGCGGATCAGGTCAGGGTGTGGCGCCGCTCCTATGCGACCGCTCCCCCGGGAGGCGAGAGCATTCGGGACACCTTGGCGCGCGTGGCGCCTTACCACCTCACCCGCGTTCTGCCGGCGGCGATGCGCGGGACCGCCCTCGTCGTCGCCCACGGTAATTCGCTGCGCGCCCTCGTGGCCGGCATCGAGGCTCTGCACGCCGACGCCATCGCGCGTCTGGAGCTGCCGACTGGCTCGGTGCGCGTCTACCGCTTCGCCCCGGACGCCTCGGTCGAGGCGCGCGAGGTCGTGACCTGAACCGCTACCCACGGAGTCCCCACCATGAGCTCGATATCGCAGCCTCCGCAGCACGACCCCGACCCGGAACTGGAAGACATCCGCGGACTCGGAGTCGTCGAAGGCCAGCACCACAGGGCGGCGGGCCCATTCGGTGGGTCGGGAAGATCGATAGGTCTCGTCTGGCTGATCCCGGCCGCGATCCTCGTCGTCGCCTTGGTCGCGCTGTTCCTCGTGATGCGCTGAGACCCTCGATCCAATGCGGAGCACGCCATGAGCACGGGCACAACCATCCACAGCCTCGACGCCCTTGAGATCCTCGACTCACGCGGCCACCCGACGCTTCAGGTGCGCGTCACTCTCGACGGAGGCGTCACTGCAACGGCCAGCGTGCCAGCTGGGCGAGACCACCGACGCGTTCATTGCCGATTTCGCAGTGGCGATGGGTTGCGGCCAGATGAAGTCCGACGCGCCCTGCCGGGGCGAGCGGCTGGCAAAGTACAACCGCCTCCTTGATATCGAGGCCGAACTTGGCCCCCGCGCCCGGTTCGAGAACCCTTTCGGACGCCACGGCCGACATCAGTCGGCGAACAGGAGTGAGCCATGAGCAAGAGCACCCGCGAGACCCTCTATCCCGGGACGCGTCTCAGCGCGAAGGTCACCCCACGCGACAACTGTCCGGACAGCTCGGAACCCGAGCAGCCGAACTATCCCCTAATCGAGGCGCTGCGTGCAGCTCGCGAACAGGGCTACGACGCGATCACCGCCGTCGAGCGTTACAATCCAGACTTCTCTATCGACCTTTCCCGCTGCCATATCGAGGCGGAGGCGGAGGCGCTGCTGGAGCGCTGGTACGCGCGGCGTGTCGCGGTTCTCGACGACACGCGTGAGACGCTCAGGCGCCTTTGGCGGGAGCATCAGGAGGTGGCATCCGCCCCATGAGCGACCGGCCCAATCATTGAGCATGGGCGTGTCTCCGGACCGCATGAGCGGCGTCGCCGTGAGGTCGTACCCGGAACGTTACGAGGCCGGACGCGGATTGATACGTTGAATCCCTGGATGCTGAGAGAGGAGAACCCCATGACGAGCTTGGCCGAGCGCAAGACGCGCCTGATCGTTCACGGGGAGACGCCCTACAACGCCGAGCCGCCGCTGGACCGCCTGCGTGCCGCCTACCGGACCGCAGCCGACGACTTCTACGTGCGCTCGCACGGCGATCTGCCGGAGATCGAAGCGGACGGCTACCGCTTCACCGTCGACGGGGCGGGTTCGACCGCGTTGAAGCTGTCGCTACACGACCTGCAATCGCGCTTCCCGCAGGTCACCGTCACCGCCACGATGCAGTGTGCCGGCAACCGCCGCGCGGACATGCGGGCGGTTGCCCCGGTCTCCGGCGACCCGTGGGACGGCGGCGCGATCGGCACCGCCGACTGGACTGGGGTCCGGTTGGGTGATGTGCTGCGCGAGGCCGGGATCGACGCCGGTGCAGACCTGCACGTCGCCTTCGAGAGCCACGATACGGTCGAGGGGCATCCCTACGGGGCCTCGATCCCACTCGCCAAGGCGCTCGCACCAGAGACCCTGCTCGCCTACGCGATGAACGGCGCGCCTCTCCTGCCCGAGCACGGCTTCCCGCTGCGCGCCGTCGTGCCGGGATTTGCCGGGGTGCGCAGCCCGAAATGGCTGAAGCGCATCACTGTGCAGGACCATCCGTCGGACAACCCGATCCAGGCCGGCGACTACAAGCTGTTCCCATCCGACGTGACCGCGGAGACGGCAGACCCGGCTGAGGGGCACACGATTAACACGATGCCTCTCAACGCGGTGATCTGCGAGCCGTCGCGGGGTACGAGCCTGAAAGCCGGGTCAAACAGCATCAAGGGCTACGCCATCTGCGGAGATCGCGCCGTGGTCCGGGTCGACGTCTCGGGGGACGGCGGCCGGACATGGGCGCGGGCCGCGTTGGAACACGATACACGGGCGCCGTTCGCCTGGACGTTCTGGACGATCGACCTGGACTTGCCCGCGGGCGAGCATGAGCTGGCGGTGCGCGCCTGGGACGAGGCCGGACAAACCCAGCCCGCGGCTCCCGACGACACCTGGAACTACAAGGGCTATCTCAGCGCCGCGTGGCACCGCACGCGGGTAAGCGTGGTCTGAACTTTCAGACCTGCCATAGCGTGACCGCCGCCAGCCCTGCGACCGCGGCGAGGAGCAGGGCGATGCCGAGTGTCAGCACACGAGGCATCAGCCGGGCCTCGGCGGTTGCCACGATTACGGTAGGTCACGACAAGGACGGTAGTTGACGGCAAGAGTACGGTAGCAACGAGGGTATCACACCACACGCACTGAGCCATTCAGCTAGTAGAATTGATAGACGCGACCCGAAAGCAATAATGGGCTGCCAATGCGTCATGTGCAGCCATGACTATTGAAAAAACTTGCATAACCAGAATATATACTGATTGTATAATTTTTATTTTGAAATTAAGGGATCAACCACTTGAGATAAAGTTTCTATCGGCATGTCTCCCTTCAGGCGACGGCCATTTACAAAGAATGTCGGAGTGGAGTCAATCTGTAGAACTTCCGCACCTTTATTTTTGACTACATTGATTGCATCGTAGATTTCTTGGTTTCTCAAGCAATTATCGAACTGCTGCTGCTCGATCCCGGCTTGCTGCATCAGCATCCGCAGCTTATCGACGGGATGTTCGGTGAATGCCCAGTCAGCTTGGCGCTCAAACAGCAAGTCAGTGATCGGGTAGTAGCGCGTTTTCCCCGCGCATCGGGCCTGCATGAAGGCAGCCGTTGCCAGCGGGCCGATTGGAAACTCGCGCAGGGTGAAACGAACCTTGCCGGTATCGACATAGCGCTCTTTGAGAGCGGGCCATGTCTTTGTGTGAAATGTGGCGCAGTGTGAGCAGGGCATCGAGGCATACTCGATGATCGTCACTGGCGCATCCTTATCTCCAAGCCATACGTCACCAAGCGGACCCGCTTCAGCGAGTACGTCGGGAGAGATATTCTGCGCCAAGGCTTGCTTTACAAAATTAGCACGAGCGACAGCGGCCCCCACAGCCACATACAGAACTCGGCGGCGTGTGATCATTAGAGGATCAGCAGTCCTGAGATAAAGCGCGGCTGGTACAAGCTAAAGAGCTGAGCGACAAGGGCTCGTGTGATCCGATGCATTATCTCGGCAGCATTCTACCTCCCGAAGCGTGGCCCCGGCGCGTCGCCCAGCGACTACGGGCGACCCCTCATCCGTTGCCAGAGATTGAGCCCCATGCGAGAGGCGATCTAGTCGCCACGCTTCAGTCCCGCCATGCCGATCCGGCGCGAGCACCGCTTCTTCTACCCCATCGACTGGCCGCAGCTGTCGGCGGTGATCCGCTTTCGACGCGCCAAGGGCCGCTGTGAGGGCTGCGGGCGACCGCATGGGGAAACCGTCTGGCACCTTGGCGATGGCCGCTGGTGGGACGCGCAGGTCGGTTCCTGGCGCGACGGGAAGGGGCAGGCCGTCTGCCTTGCGGTTGGAGAGGACGACGTTCTCAGATCCGTACGGACGACGCGGGTGGTCCTGGCGACCGGCCACCGCAACCACGACACCGCCGACAACCGGGACGTGAACCTCATAGCGGTCTGCCAGCGGTGCCACATGAACCACGACCGGCCGGAGCATCCGCGGCGGCGGTGAAGCGTACCGCCAGTTCACGCGGGCTGAGTTCAGGCTGCTCCAAGGCCAGGGCCACGATCTGCTCGCGGATCTCCGCAGGGAGACGGTTCCAGACCCGGCTCGGCCGCGAGGGATGGTCGCTCAACGCCTCGGGGCCGCCGCGCTGGTAAGCGTCGTACCACCGGTAGAACGTCGAGCGGGTGATGCCGAGCTTGCCCAGGGTGGCGCGCACCGGCAGATGGGATTGCTCAACGAGCCGGATGATCTCCAGCTTCTCGGGGGCCGGGTACCTCATGCCTCGTCGCCCCCAGCCCCGCTCATGCTTTTTTTGAGCAGACGGTTCTCCAGGACGAGATCAGCCACGACCTCCTTCAGCGCCCCCGCTTCGCGACGAAGATCCCGCACCTCATCCGTGGTGGCAGCACGAGCCGTGTCGCCGGACAGGCGCTTCTTGCCAGCCTCCAGGAAATCCTTGGACTAGCCGTAGTACATCGAGGTGGCGATCCCCTCACGTCGGCACAACTCGGCGATGCTGTCCTCGCCACGCAAGCCTTCCAGCACCACGCGGATCTTCTCCTCGGACGAGAACTGCCGACGTGTGGCCCGACGGATGTCCTTGATCACCGCTTCTGCCGGCTTCTTGGCCAGTCCAGATGTCTGCTTCATCTTCGCTCCTCAGGGGCTACGATGAACCAGCCATCCTCCGTTCGTGAAGACCCCCAATCTGTCCCACAGGTGCTGACGTCGGACAATTCGGTAGCTCGCCCGACCATGTCCGGAAAACGACCGTTTTCCTTACACAACGGCCGGGGCACTCACCGGCACGCCGAAACGGCCGCGTTTGTGTAAGGAAAATATGACAGGAAAACTATTGCTAGAAAAACGTCCTTGTGGGACTATCCTGACATGCTTGTCGGCTACGCGCGTGTGTCCACCCTTGACCAGAACCTGGACCTGCAGCGCGATGCCCTGCTGAAGGCCGGCTGCGAAAAGATCTTCGAGGAGAAAAAGAGCGGCAAGGCCGGCACCAAGCGGCCCGAGTTTGAGGCCGCCCTCGCCTACCTGCGCCCGACCGATCAGCTGGTGGTCTGGAAGCTCGACCGTCTCGGCCGCTCCCTTGTCGAGATGATGCGCACGATCGACGGGCTGCGGTTGAAGGAGATCCACTTCCGCAGCCTGACCGAGCAGTTCGACAGCGCGACCGCCCACGGCCGCTTTGCCCTGCAGATGCACGGCGCCATGGCCGAGTATTTTCTCGACCTTAACCGTGAGCGGACGATGGAAGGTCTGAAGGCTGCCGTTGCCCGTGGGCGCAAGGGTGGCCGGCGCAAGGCGCTGTCCGAAGGGGATCTGGAGGTGGGGCGTGCCCTGCTCGCCGCCGGCAACATCTCGATCGCCGAGATCGCTAAGCGCCTCGGAGTCAGCCGGATGACCTTCTACACCTATTTCCCCCAGGCGCGGATGCGCAGCCAGGCGGCGAAAGGCTAAGCCCGATGCCGATCCGCCCGGAGAACCGCTTCTTCTACCCGATCGACTGGGTGCAGCTTTCCCAGGTGATCCGCTTCAAGCGCGCCAAGGGATGTTGCGAGGGCTGCGGCCGCCCGCATGGCCAACTGGTCTGCCACCTAGGCGACGGCCGCTGGTGGGACGCGGCCGCCCAGACCTGGCGCAGCGGCAGGGGCCGCAAGCTGAAGCTGGCGCCCCCGGAGGCTCTGCCGGCTGACGCGAAGCGCTATACGACCCGGGTGTACCTGGCCTGCGCCCATCTGGATCATGACCCAGGCAACAACGCGCCGGTCAACCTCAAGGCACTCTGCCAACGCTGCCACATCCTGCATGACCGGGACGAGCATCAGCGCCAGCGCTGGGTCACCTATCGGGTGCGCAAGGCCGTCGGCGACCTGTTCCTTGGACCTTACCCGTTCCGGTACTGAGCGGACCTATGAAAACACCAAAATCTTTTGCAGGCGCTATCCCCGATCAGGATCGTCTCACGACGGCCAAAGAGCGGGCGGACCATTTAGTTGATCATATTGCGAGCCTGTTCACGATGCACGAAGCCAATCGCTTCGTGATTTACAGTGACGTTCTCGCCAAACAGATCCCACCTTCTTACGCAGCACACGCCTTCAATCAGTTTCAGCAAAGCATGCATTTATTTGAGTTGGTGCGGCTCTGCGCCTTGTGGGATAAGCCCGCTAAAGATCGGGAAAGTATCCCGACCATTATGGCGCTGATTGATAAGACCGAGATCGTCGAAAGCCTTATTGCGAGCACTCACCGCTATTATGCCAATGAGGTTACAGCGGCTTACCTCAATCCTTCAACGGACCCTCAACACCATGCGGCCTATCAAGCATGGTGGGATGAGGAACGGAAGCGACGGGCTGATGAGGAAGCGGCGAAAGTTCGAACTTGGCTGATCGAGGCTAGAACGCAGGCTGATACCATACAGGCATCACCTGAATTGGCTGCCTTGCGCAACTTTCGAGATAGCTACATCGCCCATAACCTAAGGTTGCCCGAGCCATCGCTAAATAGCCCAGCGACGGTTCATCAAGTTAAATACGGTGATGAGACTAAGCTGCTAGATCAAACCATTAAAATTGCAGATAATCTTCACTTGGCGCTAAATGGGACCAGTTTTGACTGGGATGGGTCGCGAGAGATCGCCGAAAACAATGCCCGAGATCTATGGGAGGCATGCCAATTCGTAGGCATCGGCCGGATGCGCCGCCAGAGCTGACAATCTGCGGTATGCCGCTTACGGCATGCCGCAAGCTGTGGCGTGGCTTTCGCCGCTGCGGAGCCCCCCGCTTCGTTGTGATCTAATGGCGTCCTAATGCCGCCGCATAATTTGGTTGGTCAGTCGCCGAAGCTCTGCAAACAGGTATAGCTCGTCGTCCTGAGTGATGATCCTGGCGTGCATAACTTCAATGCGAGGAACTGCCAAACGCTGCATTGACTCGCGGAAATGCTCCTCTTTGTTAAAAAAGGTAGAGAACACTTCCTTGAAATTGTCTCGCTTGCAGATAATTAGCTCATAATCGGTAAAATCAGAGTAGATAATAATCTTACTGTGCCGATCGCGGTTCGGGTCCTTTTTCTGCTTTTCGAGCCATCTGTCCAGCATGTTGTTTGGAAGGCGACGCTCAGGCCACTTCTCGCCGAAAGCCACTGTCATCTGTTCGTCAATAAATCGACGCAGCTGCGTTTCAAAGCGCTGCAGCCAGTTGTGAGCCTGGTTATTACGGAGGAACCCGGCCTCAAGCTCTAGCTCTTCGCTGCCGACAACCGGCAAACCATATAGCGCGACCAGAGGTGGCGGATCGGTCCGGATTTCGGTGACGTCAAGGCTGTCCTCGAACGCGTCCTCCGGTAGATCAGTCAGATCGCGATTGAGCCCACGCTCGATGTAAAATTCGGTACGGACCGACAGTTCGCTCAACGTTGTGACATCGCGAGTTATCGGATCTCGCCAGTCGCCCAAGCTTGCTCTAAGTGCTCCAGCCACTTCGTCTGAATAAGCCATGGGCAGGCGGATAGCCCGGCCTAGGCTCTCTAGCTCGGCAAATCGCGCCAGTGAGGCTGCAGCGTTGGTAGCTTCGATCCAGGGGGTACGGATAGCCTCTGCGGCGCGGACGGTGCGCTCGAAATCGACGCCAAGCAGACGGCTTGTCGGAAAGAGATGTGATGGATCAATCCCTTTGAATTGGGCGGCTAAGGCACCTGCAGCGGGCATCGTAAAACGTTCCGGGTCAGCCGCTCGCAATGCCGTAACTTCCACGGCTCGAAATCCGAGTTGAGCGATGGTCGGGGGCTGAATTTGAGCCTGTAGCCGCTCAAGACTTTTGGCCGAAGCCATAAATCCTGACGTTATCCTATTATGCTCCTCCATAATCCTCGTCAGCCCGGCGGATGGTCTGAGCGCAGAAGCGATATCAAAGCCAGGAACAAGACGCGCTTTACTGAGCATATCTGGAGTGGCCGACAATTGAGCCAGCGCGCGGCTGACCGAAACCGGAGCCTCAACTAAAGCACGATGACGCTCCGCCACCTTCTGCATGTCCCGAGCGACAGAACCAAAGGCTCCCTCAGCTTTTGCACGATAGCTGGCGAGATCCTCGACCATACGCGCGGTCGCCGGAAGCTTGCTCAAATCCGCAGCTTTAAGGTCGCTCAACTTCACAGGTCGATCCTCATCCGCAGTCTGCTTCGGCTTTTGATCGTCCGCCATGGCCTTTCCCGACGTTGGTCTGCTTGATCGTCTTTTAATGACCGACAGCCACAGCCAGGTGCACACCCGCCGCCTTTTGAACCGTGCTCAGGACGCTGAACAGGTTGCTGGCTGTGGGATTGCCGGTCGGGCTGAGCATGCGCATCAGGCTTTTGGACGAGGAGCCGGTCTCTGCAGCCAGGCGTTCAAAGCCGATGGTCGCGTTGATGTAGTCGCGGAGGACCGCCTTGCCGGTGTCGAGGTCGCCCGCCAGAAACTGGTCGACCGCCTCGGTCAGCAGGGCGTCACGGAACGCCGGGTCGCACCCGGCACGCGCCTTCACGGTGTCCTTGAAGCTGCGGGTCAGGGCCATTACCCCTCCTCCTTCTTGCGTCGTTTGTACTCTGCCCAGTGCGCCTGCGCCTCGGCGATGTCATCCTGCTGCCGGCGCTTGGTGCCGCCACAAAGCAGGATGATCAGCGTGTCCCCGTCTCGGCCGAAATACAGCCGGTAGCCGGGACCCCAGTCGATCCGGAACTCCTGGACCCCTTCTCCGACCGCCTTGGCGTTCGCGAGATTGCCGAGCTCCATCCGCGTCAGCGCCACCGTGACCTTGGCCGCCGCCTGGGCGTCCAGATCATCGAACCAGCTGGCGAACGGGCTCCCTCCGCGGGCGTCCTGAAACTCCCTGATCTCCATTCAATATAGTACCGTATATGTTACCAATCAAGCCCGCTCTGACAGGCTGCTGGCTCTTCGGTACACCGGAGCGGCTTAGCGAGTCCCTGCCGTTGCCTGCCGGAACGGCAGGTTTCTGCGGATACGGTCACGTTACTGCATGCCGTTCACGGTTTGCGGTAAGCCGTTCGCCGTAAACGGTGACGTTGAACAAAGATGGAACGAACGCTCCGCCTGGCCATTGGTCTGCTGAGCTGCCAAGGCCGCCAAAGGGAGAGCAGCGAAAGCCGATCACGTCTGGAGGCGCTGTCCCCGATGCCGAACAACGCCTTCATCTCCTACGCCCACGCCGATGAGAAGCGCCTGGAGCGCCTGCACAAGCACCTCGTCATGCTGCGGCGCGACGGCAGCCTGCAGGCCTGGTCGGATCATGCGATCATCCCTGGTGACAACGTCGGCCAGACGATCAGTGCGGCGCTGGCTCAGAGCAGCCTGTTCATCGCGCTGGTCAGCCCGGACTACCTGGCCTCGAACTACTGCTACGAAAAGGAATTCCAGCGGGCGCTGCAGCTGCAGGCGGAAGGCCGCCTGCGCATCGTGGCCGTGATCCTTGAACCGTGCGACTGGCTCAACTCGCCGTTTAGCGAGATCCTCGTCCTGCCTAAGGACGGCAAGCCGGTTTCGGATTGGACCAACGAGAACACCGCCTACCTCAACGCCGTTGAGGGGATCCGTAGGGCGCTCGCCGCATCCCCCTCCCCGGCACCCGGGGCGGCCACTGACGATCCCGGTGCGACGGCAGCCGGCACGGCCCGCCGTGTGCGGGTCAAGCAGCAGTTCGATGCGATCCAGAAGGCCGAGTATGCCGAGGCCGCCTTCCGGACGATCCAGACCTATTTCCAGAATGCCTGCGCCGAGCTGCATGAGGCCAGCGACCAGATCCGCGCGCGGTTCGAGTCTATGGGCCCGAACGCGTTCACCTGCACGGTGGTCAACCGAGCCCTGATGCGCAACGGCGAGGCGCACATTACGGTCCGGCAGGCGCGCGGCGGTCGCATGCAGGTCGGTGAACTGTCTTTCTTCTACCAGCCGCATGCCGAGGCTGGTACGTCGAACGGCTGGATGAGCGTCGAGGCAGACGACTACAACCTGTTCCTGAACGCCATGATCGACGGGCTAGGACGCTCGCGCGACGAGAAGGTTACGCCGGAGCAGGCTGCCGAACGGCTCTGGAACAACTTCGTCACCCAGGCCGGGATCGAGTACGAGTAGAGTTGCCGCTTACGGTATGCGGCATGCCGCAGCCACGGCGGCCGAGGCCGCCGGCATCGATTGTTCTCGCCTGAGCCAACAACATATTGTTCTTACAGCGTTACCGTAAGCCGTTTACGGCAAATGGCGAGATCATCGCGATGCGGGCGTTCTCTCCTATCGGCGCTGAGATGAGCTAGCGTTACCGCGGGCTTTGCCGTAAACGGCATGCCGCTTGCCGTGTGCCGCATAGGGCAGACCGCTTGCCGCATACCGCGTGCAGTTTGCTGTTAACCGCTTGCCGTTTAGGCTCGCCCCCGAAAGGATGCCGCCATGAACGTCATCGCATTTGTCACCCAGAAGGGCGGCACCGGAAAAAGCAGCCTGGCCGTCTCCCTGGCCGTCGCGGCCGAGGAGCGGGGGCTCAAAACCTCGATCATCGACCTCGACCCGCAGGGCACCGCCAAGAACTGGTACGAGCGGCGCGAAAGCACCGGCGGCCCGGAGGTCAACACCATCCAGGCCAGCCAGCTCGACGCCGCCATAGGGATCCTCAGGAAGCAGGGGGTCCAGCTCGTGATCATCGACACGCCCGGCGTCGACACCCCGGCTGCCACCGCCGCGATCCAGGTTGCCAATCTGTGCCTGATCCCGGCTCGGCCGAGCATCGCCGACATCGAGGCCGCCGCGCCGACCGTGCGCAGCATCACCCGCCTCGGCAAACCGTTCTCCTACGTCCTCAACCAGTGTCCGCCGGGTCGTTCGATCCGCACCAGCGACGCCTTCCGCGTCCTGCAGCTGTCCGGCGCAGTGGCGAGCACGCCGCTCGCGATGCGCGCCGACCACATGGACGCGCTGGCGACAGGGCAGGGGGTCACCGAACGCGACACCACCAGCAAGGCCGCCACCGAGGTGCGCGAGCTGCTGCAGTGGGCGCTCAACCGCATGGAAGGAAAACAGCATGGCCAAGAAACCCGCGTCGCTTGAAATCGCCCTTGGCGGTCACAGCCAGCCCGCCGCGACCGATACCGCCGAGGTCGTGCAGCACCCGTCCGCCGCAGCCGCCCGTCCGGGCAAGCCGCAGGAGGCCAAGCTCACGGTCTACGTGCCACCGGCGGCCAGCAAGCGCCTGCGCCTGATGTGCATCGAGCACGACCGCGACTTGAATAGCTACCTGCGCGAAGGCCTCGACATGGTCCTGGCCAAGTACGGCCAACCGTCGCTCGCCGAGTTTTCCGAGAAGTAATCTGACCCCTTGCGGTTTGCGGTAAACCGTAAGCCGTAAACGGCTGGCGTTGCCGACCGGCTGCATACGGGCTGCTGCAACAGTGAGCAGAAATTTGGGGCTGCTGTTCCCGAATTTTGGTGCCACTGTTCCCGTCATGCCCTAGCTTGAGTCGCAGCCATGACCACCGGACGCCCGCTCACGCCTGAAGAACAGCAGCGCCTCGCGCGCCGCGAGCGGACGCTCAAGAACCGGCGCGGCCGACGCAACCCGGCGGTGATGCCGGACCGCCTGGCGCGGACCTCGGCCTTCGTGCCGCGCAAGGTCAACCTGATCACTGACAGCAACTTCACCCGCGTCTACGAGGTGCCAGGCTACTCGGTGGTGGAGGTGAGGGGGCGCGAGCTGGGCAGCCAGCACCGCGATGCGATTTATGCCTTGTTTCGCCTCAAGCGCGAAAAGGTCTCCATGCCCAACCCGGACTACCGGCCGGGCACGTTCATTCCGCCCATGCGGACCTACTACGAGACGCGCACGAGCTGGCGTGAGCTGATCCGCGTGATGGGCCGCACCGAGCACGTAAACAACCTCCTGAGCCTCGTGCACGTGTTCCAGGAGATCCAGCAGGTCAGTGTGCTGATCCACGAGGGCCGTTCCCTCGACGAGCTCGACAAGATCAAGAAGACCCGCTCGATCGGTGCTCTGCCGGATAGCCGCGGCAGCGCGGCGCCGCTGATCACCGAGGTCAGCTGGGAGGGGGCGCAGCTCGATAGCAGCGTCACGGTCCGTTACGGCCCGAGCGTGCTACAGATGATCGAAAAGGCCCACCTGGTCAGCATCAACGCCGACGTGCAGTTCCGCCTCAAGGGCGACCACGCCAAGACGTTCTGGCCGTTCATCGACAGCCAGCCGGCCTTCGCCTGGATCGACGAGGAGCGCCTCGCCCAGCTCGCCGGCCGGGATCTCTGGTCGGACAAGGAGAGCAGCGCGACCCGCGCCCAGTTCCGGAAGGACTGCCGGCAGGCCTTCAACGACATGGTCGCTGCCGGTGGCCTGAAGGAGTGGCGTGAGGAGATCACCGGCTCGGGCTGGAAGAAGTCGCGCCGCTACCACTACACCCATGCTGCGCCGACCCAGCTGGAGATGGATTTGGCCAAGGCTGCCGGGCAAGCGGCAGCGCAGCTGACTGCCTAAGCGTCTGAAAACCTTTGCTACAAACCGGAAGTGCAGCCCCAAATTCCGGGGTAGCTCAGCACACGCACTCGGCCGCCACGGTGTTCATGCGCCCCGCTAAGCCGTTGCAAACATTGACACTGGACCGGAAAGCTAGCCCCAGAATTAGCCCGCAGGCCGATATCGTCTGCCCTGATATGGCAGGGGCCACTCTGCTAAGTGGCTGTGCTTGCTGGGATCAGGCCGGAAAGCTGGCCCCAAATTCGGCCCCGATCGATCTGCTGGAGACCGCTTTTGGGCCGGTTCGGAACACCTGAGCGTGCGAAACGGCATGTGGGAACAGCGGCCCCAAATTTCCGCAGAAATCCGCCGTTGGCGCGCACGCTCAAGCGCGGCCGTCGGGCTGTGGATAACACGAGGTGCCACCGGAAGTGCAGCCCCAAATTTACGGAAGTGCGGCCCCAAATTCGGGAAGTGCAGCCCCAAATTATCGGAATCCTGGCCCCAAATTTAGGGTCTAACCCACTGCGTCAGCACAGGAATTTTTATAAAGACTTCTTATATAGATATCTTAAAGAGACCTAAAGAGACGCAGGCCTGTGCAACGGCCGGATTCTGCAGGATCGTTGCACAGGCCCGTGAACAGCCTGTGCATCTCCGGTTCTATTTGTGCCTGCAGAAATCCCGCCCCTTTTCCGTTCGCGAAAACCCGCTCCCCCACCCAATGCGGAAGCCGCCGCAGGCGGCTTGCTTCAAAATGGTGGTCGCCTCACGGCGACCAAAGATGGGCTCTCCGAATGTGTGAGTGGCAAAATCCACCTGCGCGGCCTCAGGAAGCGTTTCGGGCGGCAAAACCGACAGCGTGACGGCAAAGGCTCCGAAAACCGCTGACAGCCTTCCTGAGAGGCTTTGTCACCGCGCTGCGCGCGGTGGAGTGATGAGGCAGTCGCGCTGCGACTGCGAATCCCGCGGGCGAGGGGAATCCGATCGACTGGATGACCTTGGCCAGCGGTGCGCCCGGGATGAATCTGGGGCTGGCTTTCCCGCGGCGGCCGGTGGTCGCGTGTTGGCGCTCGATTGGCCTACGCCCGAGGTGAGATCGGGCGTTGTGCGGCTGTCCGGGGGCCGGAAAACCGGGAAATCTGGGGCCGGTGTTCCCGCGAAAGCCCCGGCTGACGGCCAATTTGGCGCCGGTTTTCCCATCCAATCAATGTCATGGTGCCGTATGCGGTAAACGGTTTGCGGCATGCAGTGATGCGTTAGATCAGAGCGAGCAAGGCGAGAGGCCGCGGATCCTGCGCACCCCCGTAGTACCGTTCCAGAGCCTGCCGGAATGCGGGCTGCTCCGGATCAGCCAGCGCAAACAGCGTCATGCTCGACCGGAATTTCATATCATCGGGCGTGCCGAACACCTGGTGCGCGGTCCGGCCGGTCACCGCATTGACCGCCGCGGTGCAGGCCTGCAGGCGCTTACCCAGCACCGGGTGCTGGAGGTAGGCGTGTGCCTCATCAAGGGACCCGATCGCATAGCGCTCCGCCATCGCGCTGGACCCCAGACCCGCGAGCTGGGGAAAGATGAACCACATCCAGTGGCTGCGCTTGTGGCCCGCCTTGAGCTCCTGCAGGGCCAGCTCATAGACCCCGTGCTGCGCATCAACGAACCGCATGAGGTCAAAAGGATCTGGCATCCCGGCATAACGTCGCCAGCCAGCCGTGGGTCCGCTGCATGCGGTTTACCGTATGCCGTAAACGGTGACAGCCACCCCGTTGTCCAGATGGCTGCCGATCCTTTCACGGTCATCGCCATCCCTGGCTGTACCGTGGGAGCATGCTGATACACAAAACCGATCCCTTCGAGAAAATCCTAGCGGGGGTCCGGGGCCGGTAATGAGGCCCCCGCGTGCGCAGCACGCCATGAAGGTCCGCGCTTTAGGTCGCGGACTCATAAAGCTCGGAGCCAGACGCGCAGGGATGCGAGCTTGACGCTGGCGAGGAAGTTGTTGGGGTCCTTGTCATAGCGGGTGGCGACGGCGCGGAAGTGCTTGATCTTACTGAAGAAGCGCTCGACCAAGTTGCGGTACTTGTACAGGAACGGGCTGAAGGCCAGCACCTTCTTGCGGTTGGGCATCGGCCTGACGTTCGCCCACGCGCCCTGCTCCGCCATCCGGGCGCGTAACGCGTCGCTGTCGTAGGCTCGGTCGCCCAGCAGGATCTGGCCAGCGCCCAGCCCGCCCAGCATGTCGGTCGCCGAACGCCCGTCATGGGCTTGGCCTTCCGTGATCTTGAGGGCCACGGGACGGCCCTTGGCATCCACCAGCGCGTGGATCTTGCTCGTCAGGCCGCCGCGCGAGCGACCCATGCCACCGGATCGGCCGTCTTTTTTTGGGCGCAGGCGGCATGCTGGTGCACCCGTACGCTGGTGGCGTCGATCATCTGCAGGTAGCCCTCGTAAGCCTCTGACACGGCGTCCAGAAGCCGATCCCAGATGCCGCGCTTGCGCCAGCGCCGGAAGCGGTTGCCGCAGGTAGTATGCGGGCCGTAGCGCGCCGGGATGTCGGCCCAGGGTGCGCCTGTGCGCAGCCGCCAGAAGATCCCGTTCAGAACCCGCCGGTCATCCACCCGCTCCTTGCCGCGCACGTCCGTCGGCAGCAGAGGCTCGATCACCGCCCACTCCGCATCCGTCAGGTCAAACCGCGCCAGCCAGGCTCCTCCTGCTCACAGGGCTAACGATGGAGCAGGTCAACCGTGCCAGTCGTTATGGGTTCACGACCTAAAGCTGCAGATCGCGCGCGTCGCGAATTGCACGGACGCTCCTGTTTCCTGGTCCGACACGCGAGGGTATCAGGCGGCGTCTCCCGACACCGCCATCGGAGATGGATGGTCAGTGCCGCAGGCTCAACGCCTCGCGCGCCGTCACGACGGCCTCGACGAGCCGGCTGAGTCGCCGGATCGAGCCGCCCCGCCAGCCCCGGCGAACCACGTCGACCTCCTCGCCGTCGAGGGCCGCCACGAGGCGTGGATCCAGCCCACGGCTCTCGGCGATCCCGGCCAGAACCGGAGGGATCAGCCGCTCGAGGTCCTGGATCCGCGGCGCCGGCATCGCCAGCACCCGCAACCTGTCGCGCAGGGGGCCGGGCAACGGATCCACCGAATTTGCGGTGGCGATCCAGCTGATGTGCGAGAGGTCGACCTCGGTCTGGAAAGCTGGGTCGGGATAAGACTTGGCGGTCTCATCCTCCAGAAGCGGCAGTATGGCGTCCCAAAGGCGGCCATGATCGCTCCTCGTCGCCGCCTTCTCGAGTTCGTCGACGAGGAGGAGCGGGTTGGCGATGCCGAAGCGCGTGATGGCCAGGATTGGATGCGCGGGCTCGGCCGTCGCCCAGCGGCGATCCGTGCCACCAATGCAAGCACCGCTGTCCCGGGTGGCATCGATCCGCCACAACCCCACGGCGAGATGATGCGCCAGGCGGGCGGCCAGTCGGCTCTTGCCGGCGCCGGGGGGGCCTAGGAGAAGGGTCGGACGGAAGCCGATGTCTCCCCGGCCGACGAGGTCGACGAGAAGGCGATCGATCGTATCGATCGCATGGGGGAACTCGAAGGCGAGCCTCGCGCGCAGCCTCACGAGATCCGGGACCGGCGCGAGGGGGATCGGGCGTCCGATGACATCTTCGTAGCCCCGCGTTACGCTCATCTTGCGATCGGAACCGGTGTCCTTGACCTCCGAGACGACGAGGACGTGTCCCTTGGGGACGGATCGGGGTGTGGTTTCAGCCGGGGGGACCGGATGCCGGGAGGAGGCGGCCGCTGCGGCCTTCAACTCGCGAAGGCTTCCTTCGCTGCGCTTGAGCGCCTTCTCGGCCGTGCGCCGCCGACGCCGCTCCGCCAGTTCGGCACTATCGGCGATGGACTGGGTCAACCGCGCGCCAAAACGGCTTAGACCGGGCACCAGCAGGCCCCCGGTCATGAACTCGCAATCCCCGCCGCGGCTGAGAACGGCCGCCGCGGCGACAGCGCCGCTGGCGCTGCCCTTGAGGATCAGAAGCGCCTCCCCGAGCGCCTCGTTCCAGGCCTCGAGCAGCATCCGCCGCGCTTCCGATCGGGGCACGAGGTCATCGTCATCGACCTCAGGGCCGTGCGCGAGCCCCAGACCGATCACCGTTTGTGCTTCCGCGATCGCCGGCAGCTGGAGGGTGAGATCCGGCAGCGCTTCGAACTCGAGCCAAAGGGGCAGAGCCAGACGGGCCGCCGCCTCTGCATCATCCACCGTACAGGACAGCACGACCACGATGTCGGCCAGGGTCCGTGCGGCCGGTCGATCCCACGCGGCCGCATAGCGGTCGAGGAACTGCGTCAGGGCCAGACGGGCGGGAACGGGGCTGGGGTCGCCCTGAAGCGGATCGGCATCGGCACTCGAGCTCCATGCCAGAGCCAGGGGGGCGGCCTCAGGCACGAGCGCGATGATGTCGCGGACCAGGGTCTGCCGCGCGGCCGGGATCCGCAGGGCGGTATCGAGGCAGGTGCGCAGGCATCGGGGAAAGAGGGATAGGACCAGGCGCCGCGCCGCCTCGGTGTCGATCCGGGGGAGGTGCGATGTCGATGAAAATGCCACGATGTCCTCCCTTTCAGCGGCCGGGCACGAGCGTGAGATCGGGCCCCCGGTCGCTCCTGGCGCGCCAGGCGTGGGCTAGCCGCAGGAGATCGAGATCGGCACGCAGACGCGACCTACGCGAGAGGACGTGCACGAGCAGATCTCGGCAGGCCGGATCCCCGAGGGCGGCGCAGATGAGGACCGCCGAGAGGGCCGGGTCGAGGCATCCGGGATAGACCACGCCCTCCGCGAGCATCGCGATCGCCACGCCGATGGCGGCGGCAGGATCCGCCTCTATCGCGGCGTCCCAGCCGGGATGCGGCAAGGGCGACCCCGCGACGAGGACAGCGCGCAGCTGTCGCTGTGCCGGCAGGTCGAGGGCCTCGGGCGGGAGGCTGCGCCACCAGGTCAGGGGGTTTGCGGACCGTACAGCCGCCGGGGAGGTCGGGGGCAGGTGGGCGCCGGGGTCGAAATCGGGAGTCATGCGGGCATACCTGGAGAGGACACTGGTGCGACGGCGCGCAGTGTCGAAGGTTTAGGGAAAGGGCGGGATGGGGCCGGGTCGCAGGCGCGACCCAGCGGTATCAGGGCGCCGTTACGGCGACGGCGCCCCCGGGAGGGGCTCCAGGGACGCGAGCGCGAGCTCGAGCAGGTCCGGGACGTCCGCGTGCAGGCGAGCCGCGAGCAGGCCAGTGACCGCCTCGACGGCATGCAGGACCGGCACCCCGAACAGGGCGTCGATGGCCGGACCGCTGACGGAAAGGTCGGGCGAGTAGCCCGCCCGCCCGTAGAGGTCGATCAGCACCGCGCGGGCACTGGCAACGTGGAAGTTCATGCTCCCCAGGAACGCGATCGCCTGGACCTGGGCGCAGCGCAAAACCCACTCCACTTGATGGATTTTTCTGGCCTCGGACTTGCCACCGCCCCGTTTCACCTCGGCGACGAAGGCCCGGTTCAGCATGCGGTCGATCACGATAAGATCGATTTTGACGGTCTGGGCCACGGGTCCGGTGAGCGCCATGGAGGTCGTGGCCAGCTGATCAATGGTGCCGGTCCGGACCAGCTCCTGGGTCGTCACGGTGATCGGCATGGCGACATCACGCAGGACGACATAGCGACCGCTGCGTTCGAGGCAGTCCTTCAAGGCCAGTTCGATCAACACGCCGTGACGCTTCACGACCGAGGCCAGCAGGGATCCGATCTGCGACAGACGCGGACCGAGTAGCGGATCGGACACGAACACGGCGCGCCGGGCATTGGCGACGACAGCCTCGGTGGCCGCCAGCAGCTCGGGCGAGCAGGAGGGGAGGTTGGTCTGCCACGGTGCACCGGAGCCCTCGGCGGCTCCGCTGCCGAGGGGGACCGGGATGCGCCCGATCGATACGGTGTGCGACGAGGGGAGACCGTCCGCGGACGGTCGACGTCGGCCGCCGCGGTGGGCAGCCGGATGGGGAACGATGGTCATGGTTCGGGTCCGTCCAGGGGACACCCGCCCGCATACGCCTACCGAGGGATCGGACGGCGGGCAGAGATACGCCGTGGCGGCTTCGCCATCGACGTTGCTGGGTGTCGAGATTGCAGGGAGCGAAGGGGGGCGGCACGGCACTCCGAGAGTGCGCGTACGAAAGAGCCTCAGTCGCTCGTGCGGATCGGCAGGACGGGGGAGCTGCGCCGCGGGTCCAGCGGACGGCGGAACGGTTTCGTCGACGGCAGAATGCCGGTAGGGAAGGTCTCAGCCAAGGCTCGGTATCTCCTAAGGATACTGGTCGTGGTCAGGCCGGTTGCTGGTGCTGGTAACACCGGTGCCGGCCGCCCCTGGTAAAGGCGACTTGGCACATCGGACGGCTCTGCCTGTCGCTAACGTGGCCCGGGCGCGCGGCTTTGGGAAGCGTCTGAAGACCGCAATCCATATTGCAGCGAAGTCTTCCGACCGGCATCGTTAACGCGCGCCTGGCGAGAACCTGAGGCTGCATCGGCATTGACGCTGCTGTCTGGCGAATCTTGAGCCGCCCAACAGTTTTCAGTCTGACTCCTCCCCACCCGGTCCAGCGCTCGATGCGCTGTCCTCGGTTCAGAAATGGCTACGCTGGCCGAGTGCGCTGCCGCCGGCCTGCAACGATAATCCCAAACGGACCTGGTCCCGCTTTCAGGCGCAGCTTGCGGCGGTACTTGGCGGCGTGCTCGCCTGGCGGCTGCAGTAGAAGTGCTTGACGTGTAGTAGCGTTGGTTGGCCGCTCGGCGCGGCCGGGACTGGCTGCTAAGGCGCTCGCCCCGCCGGCCGGAGCGTTCGTGCTTACCCACGCCGGCGCCGATACCCTGTGGTGGCTCTTGCTTGCCCTCAGCCTCGCCAACCTCGAGCTGGTGGGGCGCTATGGCACCTTATTGCGCGAAGCGCTCACGCGCATGCCAGCAATACTCAAAATCCGTATTTCTCCCTACGTAGTTCAAAAGCTGCACGACCTCCCTCAAGTAATTCTCTAACCATCTCTCTGACACCTTCCGTATCAATAGATCCAACAAGATGGTTCGGAACCAAGGTTCTCTCCACACCAAATTCAACCACCGGTGTCAGACCAACAATTTGCTCAGCATCACCCAAAACTGGAATATTCGCATTGTGCGTTGAGAATATGAATTGCCGTTTTTCCTTTTCAACTCTCATTGTTGGTACAATTACATCTGTAATAAACCTATTATCAAGGTCGTCCTCTGGCTGATCAATTAATAGCGGAGCGTCTGATCCCAACAGCAACAAGAGAAGAACGGCAGTGGCTTTCTGCCCTGTGGAAAGATCATCCAGCTGCTTCCAGTTATCTACGCCCTCTTCGCGCGAAACATTTAATTCAATGATGGCCTCGGCAGGTAGATCGACCTCCTCAACCTGCATTGACAAGCTCTCGCCGCCGCTTGCGATCTTCTCTGCGCTAGCGGGCGTTAGCCCATATCGTTCAGTGAGTGCAACGGATCCTGCCCTTATTGCTTCAGCAACATCTGGGATTGACAAAGAAGCAGCCTCTTTGAACTTTTCGATCGCAACTCCCGGGCCTTGTCCGCTTACAGACTTTCTGAGCACCGCCTCCAAGGGTGTAAGTGCCTCACCTCGTCTTACTCGAACACGTACGCGCCCTTGTAGCTTCCTTCCGACCTTTTTAGCAGCCGCCTCTAAGGCCCGAAATTCTTGCGCTTTGACATTCTCCCATGCAGCAACGAACTCACGTCTATCCCTGATTTTCTCTGCTTTTCGCGCACGCAGCTTAGTAAGATGCTCTTCTTTGACCTCAAGTTCGGCTACTTGGTTCTGAGTACTAATAAAATCTGAACCATCGACACCCTGCTTCTGTAGATCGCGCAAAGTGCTTTCATAGTCCTGAGTTACCGTCGCCGTCGCTTCATGCCAACGCCTCTCGATATCATCAAATTGAGGGCCAGCCTCTTGGATAGCCTTTGTGATACTAAAGAGGGCAGATCCGATTTTATTCTCCAGCTCGACAAGGGCCTGATCCGCCTCTCTAAGGAGTTCTACCCGTGGAAACGAACCGAGTTCCTCTTCTGAAAAGGCAGCATGGCTGACTGCGGAATTTTCTACCGTCGACTGAATGCACTTGGTGAGCGACTCAACCTCTTGTCTTGCCGCCGCAAATGCGCGGAGCTCACGGTCGAGGATTGTTTTATCGGCTAAACGGTTTTTCAATCCTGCTTTATCGTAACGATCGAGCTTTTCCCGAAGCGCCGGCAGGCTTGATATATCGTCTTCATACTTTCTGAGATCGGTGTTCAGTCGCTCAATGTCAGACCTTGATTTTCCAAGTTTATGGGTAAGGTCGCTCTTTTCCGCGTCTCTACTAGTGTCTTTTGCAACAAATCGGCTCAGTAAGTGCGCCAGCTTTTCCGGGCTTCTCGTCAGTTCAGATATCTCGTGCTGTCCATAGCATTCTAGGCCAGGCATAATATCGAGTGGCACAAGGCCATCAACCAGAGCTCCCGCTCCGTTTCTAATTGTCGTCCGATTAGGAACTACGCACTCAAGCAAATAGTATTGCGTCGATGGTTTAGGGGATCTAATAAGCACGGAAATTTTAGTGCCGTTGCGTAGCACGTTTTTGACAAAGCTGTCATAGGAACGATTGGCCTCAGCGCCCTTCGGCATACACGCAAATACGTGTCTCAAGCTCTCTATAACCGTCGATTTACCGGCGCCACGCCCTCCTATCAGCACATTCAAATTCTTGTTCAGTTGCATCGACTGCCCGTCGAGCAACCCGCCGTCCCATGCAACGGCGATCAATTCAACGTGATCGTCTGGAGTATCGTCTGTGTTAAGACAAATTCGTGACTCCCAATCGAGAAATGCCTGCCGAAGGCCTTCAACTGATACCTCGGACATTTTCACAAAGGTAGTTGCCGCTGGAGTCGCGAAACTAGCTGGATCGGAGACATCACTGGCATTGATAACGGCAACTGGACGGATCCTTTTATGCGCTCCATCCTTGTTGCTCAGGATTTTTCGAAATTCGGTAGGAGCATCTGCTCGTGACCCGGGAAGCGCAACCGCCATTAGATCTCGTGATAGCCATGTCCGTACACGACTTGTGCCGCTTAGTGTGCGCAGGAGACCTGAAGCTGAACAGGCGTGAGCGGCGATCGTAACGCCACCCCGCTCCCTGATGAGAGCAAGAAGTTGCTCGCAGTTTTTATCTGCTTGTGGGGACTCTGAGTTGAATCCTGTGACACCGCAGGCACCAATAACCAGTCCAATATCTGCTAGCGAGGTTGTCTCTGGGAAGAGACATAGAAGGTGGACCCCATCGCTTGTGTTTGCTTCGAACCCAGTAAAAACTCGTATTCCTGCGGCTCTGGCGGCATTTGCCAAGCTTTCCGCAGTGTCGACTCTAAAATGGTCTGTAATCGCAATAACATCTACGCCGTTGGCTTGGCATGCCTGCACCATCGCGGCGTTGTAATCATCTTCATCTGCAAAGCTTGTTTGCTTCGCATGACGCTTGAGATACGCAAACGGATTTACCTGTAGAGCGCAGCGATAATACCTGGCGCCGCCAGGTTTTTGAAGAGCGCCTTTGATACCTTTAGAAACTGAAGGATGGGCAAGCAGTCCTGAAATTGAGCCTTCCATGTTCTGCAGCATTTCCCATCCTGTTTATGCATTGTGACGTTTTATTCATTTTCATAACGCTTTGTTTCGTAGAGCGAAATATTAAACCTGCAACAGCTCTAAGAATTGTGTTGTGTACCGCTGCGACAGGTACTCTGCCCGGAGCTTCCACGGCCGGTCCTGCCCGCTGCAGGCGAACCGCACGCGGTCGCGCCCATAGCGGGCATTGAGCTGGTCCACGCAGGCCATCAGACGCACCCGCTCCGGTCGGTCCGTCCGGAGGAACAGCGAGCCCTGCACACTGTCGGCCGGGTGCAGGTCGAGGAACAGCACCCCACATTTCTTGTAGCGGAACCCCGGACGGTAGATGCCTTTCAGGCCCCACAGGGCGGCGCGGATCAGCCGACCGGCGTCGCTGGTGCCAATCGTCAGCCGCACTAGCCGGGTCGCGTAGTACTGGGCGTCCTCGGGCTTGTGCCGGTTGGTCGTGACCATTACGACCGCAGTCGCGGTCGCGGTCGCGGTCGCCAAGCCCTGCCGGCGCATCTTCTGCGCGGCGTAGGGGGGTGTAGGCGGTCAGCGCCTCGGCCAGCTCAGAAAATTCTTCCGCCGCCTGCCCGAAACTTCGGCTGCAGCAGATGGTTTTGCTCTCCGGGCTGTCCTGTTCGACGTCCAGACAGGGTGTCCCCTGTAGCTCCAGGACGGTCCGCTGAAGGACCACGTTGAACCGCTGGCGGATCATGGTGGGGTCCGCATTGCGCAGCTGGAGAGGGGTGGTGATCCCGATCTCCGCCAGACGCTGCACGATCCGATGTCCGACGCCCCACACGTCGCCAAGGTCCATCTTCGCCAGCGCTGCGGTCTGCTCCTTGTCATTGGGGAGGTAGCAGACTCCTCCGCTGGCGGGGTCCTTCTTGGCGGTGCGGTTCGCGACCTTGGCGAGGGTCTTGGTCGTGCTGATCCCCACGCACACCGGGATCCCAGTTTTCTGGAGGACGGTGGCACGCGCCTGCCGGGCGAGGGCGGCCGGATCGGCAAAGCCCGAGAGGCCGAGGAAGGCCTCGTCAATCGAGTACACCTCCAGGTCCGGCGTGAAGTCGCTCAGCACGCGCATCACCCGGGCGGAGAGGTCGCCGTAGAGGGTGTAGTTGGAACTGCGCACCTGCACGCCCCAGCGCTCGAACTCGGCGCGGCGCAGGTGCCAGGCGTCGCCCATCTTGATCCCGAGCGCCTTGGCCTCGTTGCTGCGCGCGATCACGCAGCCGTCGTTATTGGACAGCACCACCACCGGCACGCCGCGCAGCTTGGGCTGAAACAGCCGCTCGCACGAGGCGTAGAAGTTGTTGCAGTCGACGAGGGCGACTGGGCCGCCCATGGATCAAAACA
>NZ_JBBXMY010000022.1:0-62275 GCF_038442315.1 Methylobacterium litchii
TATGCTGGATCGCTCGACGGATCGCCTCCGTCGTCGTGGCGCTGCCGTGAAGAACCTGGCCCATAGCGCGTCCCTCCACTCCGACGTGAAGAGTGCACCATCAAACCCCGGGATCAAACATCTAGCGCGTCTGATCGAACAGCGACAGCCTTAGCGAATCCTCGACCAGCCGCACCTCCACCGGCTGGTTGCGGAAGGCGGGGTCGAGATCGTCGGCGGCCTTGTACAGGCCGTCGATGGCCACAAGCTCCGGCTCGAAGCGGCGGCACCAGATCCGCGCGGTGGGGTTGCCCGAGGCGCCCGCCACCGCCCGGCCGCGCAGGGCGCCGTAGACGTGGATCGAGCCCCCGGCGATCACCTCCGAGCCGGAGGCGACCGCGCCGAGCACGGTGACGTCGCCGTCGAGGTGCAGGATCGTCTGGCCGGAGCGGACGGGGCTGTCGAGGATCAGCGACCGGGCCGGCATCACGCGGGCGGCGGGCTCCGGCGCGGGGGCGTCGGGCGTCTCCACCTCCCCCGAGGGCCGGCCACCCGAGAGCGAGGGCGGCAGGCCGGGGCCGAGCATGCCGGGCGGCGCGCCCTCGATACCGTGAACGGGGATGTTGCGCGCGGTGAGGTCCGCCACGAGCCCGTCGAGATCCTCCCGCGTCAGCGACAGGCCGGTGAGATCGAGGATGGTCGGGCGTCCGGCGAAGAAGGCAGGGGCCCGCCGACAGAGGGCGTCGAGGTCGGCGAACCAGTCCGAGACCGGCGGCACGGGCGCCAGCACGGTCGCCATGAAGGAACGGCCGCGGAAGCGGATCGGCGGACGGGCCTCGTTGGAATTGGTCATCGTCACCGGCGGATCGGGTGGTTTCGCAGGCAAACGCCTTCGCTCATCCATGAGGCGGCGCAGGCGCCTCCGCAATCCCGGTGCGTCACGGAGATGGCGCGCGAGGCGAACACCTCGTGTACAAGTCGGGTCTCACGACGATCGCGCGGACGGACACCTTGGATTCCCCAGCGGGACGGACCCTGCCAGACACTGCCCGGACGATCGTCGTCGATCCGCTGACCCGCGAGAACCAGCGCCGGGCGGCCGATCCGCGCGCCTCGGCCTGGGTCTCGGCCAATGCCGGCGCGGGCAAGACCAAGGTACTAACCGATAGGGTCGTGCGGCTGCTCCTCGACGGGTCGCCCCCCGGCCGCATCCTCTGCCTCACCTTTACGAAAGCCGCCGCCGCCAACATGGCGATCCGCGTGTTCCAGCGCCTCGGCCGCTGGGTCACGCTGGAAGATGCCGCCCTCGCGGACGAACTCATCGAACTGACCGGCGAACGGCCCTCGGCCGAGCGCCTGCGCATGGCGCGGCGCCTTTTCGCCCGCGCCGTGGAGACGCCGGGCGGCCTGAAGATCGAGACCCTGCACGCTCTCTGCGAGCGGCTGCTGCACATGTTCCCGTTCGAGGCGAACGTGCCGGCCCGCTTCGTGGTGCTGGACGAGACGCAGGCGCAGGAAATGTTCGCCCTGGAGACGGCGAACGTGCTCGCCGACGCGACCCAGGCCGGCGAGAGTCCGTTGGGCGCGGCGCTGGCCCGCGTCACCGCCGAGGCGACAGGGGAGGCCCTGCACGATGCGGTACGCGCGGCGGTACGCGCCCATGCGCTGATGGCGAGCCGCAACGGGCTCGACGGCGCCTTCACCCGCCTGCGCAGCGAACTCGGCCTCGCCGCCGGGGAGAGCGCGGAGCGGATCGAGGCCGCGATCCTCGATGACGGGCTCGACGACCTCACCGCCATCGCCGCCGCCCTCCAGACCGGCAAGGCCAGCGACGCCACCCTGGCCGAAACGGTTATGGAGGCCCACGCCGCGCTGAACCGCCCTGACCGGGGCGAGGCGGTCGAGCTCTACAAGGCGATCTTCTTCACACAGAAGGACGAGCCGAAGGCCGACAAGAGCCTCGGCACCAAATCCGTCCCCGAACCGGTGAAGCTCGCGCTGATCGAGGAGCGGGACCGCCTCGTCCCCCTCTTCGACCGCTTACGCGCCGCCCGCGCCCATGCGCGGACGGAGGCGCTGTTCATCCTCGCCGCCGAGATTCATCGCCGAGTGGAGGGGCAGAAGGCCCGCCTTGGCGCCCTCGACTTCGACGACCTGATCCGCCGCGCCCTCGATCTGTTGTCGCGGGTCGGCGCGGGCTGGGTACTCTACAAGCTCGACAAGGGCATCGACCACGTCCTCGTGGACGAGGCGCAGGATACGAACCCCGAGCAATGGGCGATCCTGCGCACCCTGACCCAGGAATTCGCCGCCGGGGCCGGCGCGCGGGAGGGCCACCGCACCCGCTTCGCGGTGGGCGACCCGAAGCAGTCGATCTACGGCTTCCAGGGCGCCGACCCGCGCGAATTCGCGGTGACGCGCAAGGCCTGGATCACCGAATCGCGCGCGGCGAACATCGTCTTCGCGGACGTGCCCCTCACCCTCTCCTTCCGCTCCACGACAATGGTGCTGAAGGCGGTCGATGCGGTCTTCGCCATCGACGCGCACAATGACGGCCTGTCCGAGGAGGACATCCGCAAACCCGTCCATGCGAGCGCCCGCCCCCAGGCGGCGGGCTCCGTGGAGATGTGGGACATCGCCGAGCCCGAGGCCACCGACGAGGTGAGCGCCTGGACCGCCCCGGTCGATACGCCCGATCCCGGCGCCCCGGCGCTGCGGGTCGCGCGGCGGGTGGCCTTGGCCGTGCAGGCCTGGACCCGCGACGGCGACGCCACCGGTCGGATCTGGCGGCCGGGGGACATCCTGATCCTCGTGCGCAAGCGCGGCCCCGCCTTCGAGGAGGTGATCCGCGCCCTCAAGGGCCTCGGCGTCCCCGTGGCTGGGCAGGACCGGCTGGAGGTCTCGGCCCATATCGCGGTGATGGATCTCGTCGCCATCGGCCGCGCCGGGCTGCTGCCCGCCGACGACCTGACCCTGGCGACCGCCCTCAAGACGCCCCTCGTGGGGCTGTCCGACGAGGATCTGGTGCGCCTCGCCTCCGAGCGGGACGAAGCGGAGACATTGCAGGACGCCCTCGCCCGCCACGCCGAGGCGGGCGACGCCGCCGCGATCGCCGCGCGGGACGCCCTGAACACCTGGATCGGCCTCGCCGGCGCGCTGGGGCCGTTCGGCTTCTACGCGCGGCTGCTCGGCCCGATGGAGGGACGGGCGAAGCTCGTGGCGCGGCTCGGCGGCGAGGCGGGCGACGCCATCGACGTGTTCCTGGCGGCGGCAGCGCAGTCCGAGGGCAGCGACGAGGCGCCATCGCTCGGCGGGTTCCTGGCGCGCTATGTCGGCGCCGAGGCCGGGCACACCGTGAAGCGCGACCTCGAATCGGGCCGCGACGAGGTGCGCGTGATGACCGTGCACGGCTCCAAGGGGCTGGAAGCGCCGGTCGTGGTCATTCTCGACGGCTGCGAGGCCTTCGCTGGGAAGGACCCGCCGCTACTGCCGATGCTCGGGCGCGACGCGGTGCTGCCGCCGGTCTGGGCGGGCAAGTCGCAGGATTGCGCGGCGACGGAACAGGTCCGCGCCGCCCTCTCCGCGCGGTCGCGACAGGAGCACAACCGCTTGCTCTACGTCGCCATGACCCGCGCCGCCGACCGGCTGATCGTCGCCCCCTTCCGGGGCAAGATCCGCGAGACGGACGCCGCATGGTGCCGGATGATCCGCGCCGGGATGGAAGCCGCCCTCGGCGAGGGCGAGACCGTCGAACTGTCCTACGGCCCGGCGACGCTCTGGCGCGAGGGCACAACGGCCAGGGGCGAGGCGCCTGCGTCCCGCACCCGCGAGGACCGGCCCGAGGCTCCGGCGTGGCTGCGCCGCCGCGTCGAGACGGAAACTGTGGCGGAAGCGCCGCTGCATCCTTCCGGCATGCTCGATGCCGCCGACGGGGCGCGCCTGCCCCCGCCACGCCTCGCCGATGCCAATGCCCGCCGCCGGGGCCTCCTCGTCCACGCCCTGTTGCAGCACCTGCCGCGCGTGGAACCGGCGACGCGGCGCAAGGCCGGGCTGGCCTATCTGCAATCGCGCGCGCCGGGCCTCGGCGAGCCGGCCCTGCGGGGCATCCTCGGGGCGGTCATGCGCCTTATCGAGGATCCCGCCCTCGCACCGCTCTTCACGAACGACGCCCGCGCGGAGGTGAGCCTGTCCGGCCGCGTGAGCGTCGGTGGGGTGGAGCGCCCAGTGACGGGCCGCCTCGACCGCCTCGCCGTCACCGATGACACGGTGACGCTCGCCGACTTCAAGACCGGCCGCCCGCCCGCCGAGGACGCCCCCCTCCCCGAGATGGAGGCGAGCCAGATCGCCCTCTACGCCCGGCTGCTCGCGCGGATCTATCCCGGCAAGCGCATCCTGCCGATGCTGGTTTGGACCTCCGGCCCGGTCATCCGCGAACTGGACGACGCCACCGTCGAGGCGGCGCTGGCGCGGGTGGGGATCGCGGGCTGAGAAAACCGTGGACGCAATCGGTTCGGGCATGAATGGCGTGCCCCGCCGTCATGCGTCCCGCGCCGCGCTCCTTGACCACCCGGACGCCCGTCGCCAATTCTGGCTCGACCGTGCGGGCGAGTGTCCGTCCGTGGCCGTCCGGCATCCCCAGCCGGCGGCGTTGCGAAAGGTAGTACGATGGCGACGGTGAAGGTTACCGACGCGAGCTTCGAGCAGGACGTTCTCAAGTCCGCGGAGCCGGTTGTCGTGGATTTCTGGGCCGAGTGGTGTGGCCCCTGTCGGCAGATCGGCCCGGCGCTCGAAGAGATCGCGACCGATCTCCAGGGCAAGGTGAAGATCGCCAAGGTCAACGTCGACGAGAACCCGGGGATCGCCTCTCAGTACGGCATCCGCTCGATCCCGACGCTGCTCTTGTTCAAGAACGGTGAGCGGGTCGACCAGAAGGTCGGCGCGGCCCCGAAGGGCGACCTGTCCCGCTGGATCTCGGCTCAGACCGCCTCGGCCTGATCCGCACGAGGCGTCGGGCCGCCCGGCCCGGCGCCCTCACGGCGCGTAGCCAGCGAGGAAGATCCGCACCGCCTCATCGACCCGGTGGTGGAGTTCGCCTTCGTTCTCAATGCCTCCGGCCGAGAACAGGAGCCGCGTGAACAGGCCCGCCTGACACAGGTGCAGGAAGTGCTTCGCGGCGAGTGTCGTGTCCGCCTTATTCAGGCGCCCCGCGACGACCTGCGCGTCGAGATAGGCCGCGAGCCGCCCAACCCCGAGTGCCGGCCCCGCCTCGAAGAACGCCCGCCCCAGATGCGGGAACTTCTCGCAGGCGCCGATCACCATGCGCACCAGCGAGACGTGCTCGGGCTTGCTCATCTCCACGAGATAGATCCGGCCGAGGCGCGTGAGCACGCCGCGCATGTCGGGATCCTCGACATCCAGCGAGAACAAAGCCTCCGCAAGATCGCGCTTCTGCGCGATGGTCAGCGCCTCGAACAGCGCGTCCTTGCTGTCGAAATAGACGTAGAGCGTCCCCTTCGACACGCCGGCGGCCTTGGCGATCTCGCCCATGCTCGCCCCGTCGAAGCCCGACGCCGTAAAGACCCGGCGCGCGCCTTCCAGGATCTGCCGCCGCTTCTCCGTCTCGACTCCGTCGCGCTCGACGGCACTCGTCCCCGCCACCTGTCTTGCCCCCAAGCTCATTGACCGAACGGTTCGGTCAAAATATGCTGAGGGAATTCGGGATCGGCGTCAACGCTCGTTCCGCTCATTGACCGAACGGTTCGGTCAAACTGGAGTGTATTCGGATGTCCCTCCGTGAGGATGCCGGGCGGCCGACCGAGGTCGCGGACGACGAGAGCCTGAGCGCAGCGTCTCCGCCACGCGCCGATTCCCGTTCGGTGGCCACCGTGCCCACGCAGGCCCTGGCGCCGGCTGAGCCGGTGAAGCGCAAGCGTCCGCTCCGCAAGCTTCTGCTCCTCGGCCTGCTGGCGGCGGCCGTCGGCGGGGGCGGCTACGAGGGCTGGCAATGGTGGAGCGTCGGGCGGTTCTTCATCTCGACCGACGACGCCTATGTGCAGGCCGACATCTCGGTGCTGGCCGCCAAGGTCTCGGGCTATCTCGAAGCCGCGCCCGTGGTGAACGGCCAGACGGTCGCGCGCGGCGATGTCATCGCCAAGCTCGATGACGGCGATTACCGGCTCGCCTTGCAATCGGCGCGGGACAAGCTCGCCACCCAGCAGAGCACCATCGAGCGGATCGGCCGGCAGGCGGATGCCGCCGAGGCGCAGGTCGCGCAGGCTTCCGCGCAGGTGGAGGCGAGCCGCGCCGACGCCGTGCGCGCCGATGCCGACTATCGCCGCGCCACGCAGATGCAGGCCGATTACGTCGCGAAGTCACGCATCGACCAGACCAAGGCGGACCGCGACCGCACCGAAGCCGCAGTGAAGGGCGCGGAAGCCGCGCTGCTCGCCGCCCGCGCCAACGTCGATGTCCTGCGGGCGCAGCAGAAGGAGGCCCGGAACCTCTCGGCCGAGCTGAGCACCGCCGTGGACCGCGCCCAGCGCGACCTCGACTTCACGGTGATCCGCGCGCCCTTCGATGGCGTCGTCGGCAACAAGGCGGTGGAGGCGGGCGCCTACGTGGCGCCGGGCACCCGCGTGGCCGCCCTCGTGCCGCTGCAGAGCGTCCGCATCGACGCGAACTTCAAGGAGACGCAGGTCGAGCGGATGCGCCCCGGCCAGGCGGTGATCGTGACCGTCGATGCCTATCCCGACCGGCCGATCCGGGGTGTGGTGGAATCGTTCTCGCCGGCCTCCGGCTCGGTGTTCAGCCTGCTGCCGCCTGACAACGCCACGGGCAACTTCACCAAGATCGTGCAGCGCCTGCCCGTGCGGGTGAAGGTGCCCCTCGACGTCGCCCGCGAGGGCATCCTGCGGCCGGGCCTCTCGGCGGTGGTGAAGGTGGACACCCGCGAGGCGGGCGGGCGGGCGAACGCCCGGGTCGCCGAGGCGCACTAGAGCCCGCCGCCATGGCCGCCTCCGCCGCCCTCTCGCCGGCCGCTATCCCGGTGCCGGCCGATCCGCCTCTCGACCGGCGGCGGATGATCGCCTTCCTGTGCATGGTGTTCGGGATGTTCATGGCGATCCTGGACATCCAGATCGTCTCGGCCTCCCTCAACGAGATCCAGGCCGGGCTCTCGGCCTCCGGCGACGAGATCCCCTGGGTCCAGACCAGCTATCTCATCGCGGAGGTCATCTCGATCCCGCTCTCGGGCACCCTCTCGCGGGTGCTCTCGACCCGGTGGATGTTCGCCATCTCGGCGGGCGGCTTCACCGCCATGAGCCTGATGTGCGCCTCCTCCTCGACCATCGGCGAGATGATCGTCTGGCGGGCGCTCCAGGGCTTCATCGGCGGCGGGATGATCCCGACCGTCTTCGCCTCGGCCTTCACGATCTTCCCGCCCTCGAAGCGGACCATCGTCTCGCCGATGATCGGCCTCGTGGCGACCCTGGCGCCGACCATCGGCCCCACGGTCGGCGGCTATCTCACCGACCTCATGTCCTGGCACTGGCTGTTCCTCGTGAACGTCGTGCCCGGCATCCTCGTCACGGTCTCGACCGCGATCCTCGTGGATTTCGATAAGCCGAACCTGTCGCTCCTCGACGATTTCGACTGGTTCGGCCTCGGCGCGATGGCCGCCTTCCTCGGCTGCATGGAATACGTGCTGGAGGAAGGTCCGAACCATGACTGGTTGCAGGACGAGGCGGTCTTCGCCTGCGCGATCATCTGCGTCGCGAGCGGCCTGCTGTTCTTCTGGCGGGCCTTCACTGCCCGCCAGCCCATCGTGGACCTGCGCGCCTTCTCGGACCGCAACTTCGCCAGCGGCTGCGTGGCGAGCTTCATCATGGGCATCGGCCTCTACGGGCTGACCTACCTCTACCCGGTCTATCTCGCCCGGGTGCGCGGCTACTCGGCCCTGATGATCGGCGAGACGATGTTCGTCTCCGGCCTCTGCATGTTCGCCACCGCGCCCATCGCCGGGCGGTTCTCCGGCAAGGTCGATCCGCGCATCCTCATGGCGATCGGCTTCGCCGGCTTCGCGGCGGGCACTTGGATCGTCACCGGCCTGACCAAGGATTGGGACTTCTGGGAACTGCTCTGGCCGCAGGTGCTGCGCGGCTGCTCGCTGATGCTGTGCATGATCCCGATCAACAACATCGCGCTCGGCACCCTGCCCCCGGCGCGGATGAAGAACGCCGCCGGGCTCTACAACCTCACCCGCAACCTCGGTGGCGCGGTGGGGCTCGCGCTCATCAACACCCTGCTCAACGACCGCTGGGACCTGCACCTCACCCGGCTGCACGAGCGCTTCACGTGGTCCCACGCCCCGGCCCTGGAGCGGCTCGACGCCATGCAGCGGGGCTTTTCGGATTACGGCAGCGCCGCCTCGTCCATGGCGCTGAAGGCCATGACCAACACGGTGCGCATCCAGGGGCTGGTGATGGCGTTCGAGGACGTGTTCCTCGTCCTCACCGTGCTGTTCCTCGCCATGGCCTGCGCGGTGCCGCTGATCCGCAAGCCGAGGGCCAGCGCGGGCGGGGGCGGCGGCCATTGAGGGGTGGATTGCGGGGGGCGCTGCGGATGCGGCAGGATTGAATAGCCTCCGCCAGTACCGATCTGCTAATGACGGATCACGGGACCGACGGAAGACGGCCCCGCGCCGACGGCCGGGACGGGACGCATGGATTTTCTCAACGCTATGGGCGGCACCGCCGGAAGCTTCTTCGGCGCCGTCATCCCGTTCCTGTTCGTGCTCACGGTCGTCGTGTTCGTGCACGAGATGGGCCACTTCCTCGTCGGCCGCTGGTGCGGTGTCGGCGTCCACGCCTTCTCCATCGGGTTCGGCCCGGAACTGTTCGGCTTCAACGACCGTCGCGGCACCCGCTGGAAGCTCTGCGCCATCCCCCTCGGCGGCTATGTGAAGTTCCACGGCGACGCCAACGGCGCCAGCGTACCGGCCCCCGAACTCATCGCGCAGATGACCCCGCAGGAGCGGGCGATCAGCTTCCCGACCCAGCCTGTCGCCAAGCGCGCGGCCATCGTCGCCGCCGGGCCGGTGGCGAACTTCATCCTCGCCATCGCCCTCTTCGCCGGGGCGATCTGGCTCGGCGGGCGCTACGAATTGCCGGCCCGCGTCTCCTCCGTTGAGGCGAGCAGCGTCGCCGACCAAGCCGGCTTCAAGCCGGGCGATCTCATCACCGCGATCGACGGCGAGGCGGTCGGCGACTTCAACGCCATGTACCGGACGGTGACGGGCTCGGCCGGCACCCCCCTCGCCTTCACCGTCGAGCGGGACGGCCGCACCCTCACCATCAACGCCACGCCGGCTACTATCGAGGAGCGCACGCCGTTCGGCCGCCACCGGATCGGCCGGCTCGGCATCCGCTCGCCCAACGGCAGCGAGGCGAAGCTCGTCCAGTACAACATCGCCAACTCGCTGAAGCTCGGGGTGAGCGAAACCTACTTCGTGGTGGAGCGGACCTTCTCCTACCTCGGTAAGCTGATCACCGGCCGCGAATCCGCCGATCAGCTCTCCGGCCCCATCGGCATCGCCCGCGTCTCGGGCGAGGTCGCCAAGACCGGCGGCGTCGGCGGGCTGGTCGGGCTCATCGCTCTGCTCTCCGTCTCGATCGGGCTGCTGAACCTCTTCCCCGTGCCGCTGCTCGATGGCGGGCACCTGCTGTTCTACGCCTTCGAGGTGGTGCGCGGCCGTCCCCTCAGCGAGCGCGCGCAGGAGGTCGGCTTCCGCATCGGCCTCGCCCTGGTGCTGATGCTGATGCTGTTCGCCGCCTGGAACGACATCCTCAACCTCGGCGCCTCCCTGCGGAACACCTGATCCGCCCCAGTGGGGGCGGTGGATAGGGTGCAAAAATAAACCCGCCCGCCCCCGCCCCGGCGCCCAGCGAGCGCCACAATCTTGGCCGTACTCTCTCCTCCAGCGAGCTTGCGGGACGGTTTACAACCGCTGAACGCATGAGCCGGTGCCACCGGAAAGTGGCGCTGCCACAGGCATTTACGCCTTGTTCAGCATGATCGCCGCTTTCGTCGCACGGTGACCGCCGCGTTAAGTGGCGCGAAGGCCACGACGCGGCAAAATCCCCTCCTGAACGCTACGGCCACGTTTGCTTGGCGGGGGAATCCCTTTAAGAGCTTTGCTTGGACCGAAGCCACGCTTGGACCACGGGAATGGGACGATCGACCAACGGTCGCCCGCGCAGGCAAGGCCTGCGACCAGATCAGAAACGGGCGATTGCATGATGTCGTTGACGGGCAAGCATCGGCGTAAGTCGATGCGGAAGACCATCGTCCTGATCTCCGCCGGGGCGGGTATGGTCCTGGGCGGAGCCGCCCAGGCTCAGCAGATTGTCGTGCAGGGCAACCAGCGCGTCGATTCCGACACCATTCGGTCCTACGTCACCGGCACCGCTTCGGGCTCCGCAGAGGAAGCCCGGCGCAACCTGCTCGCCAGCGGCATGTTCTCGGACGTGAAGGTGTCCCAGGGTGGCGGACGCACGGTCGTGACCGTGCGCGAGAACAACCTGATCAACCGGGTGGTCTTCGAGGGCAACAAGAAGGTCGAGAAGGCGACGCTGGAGAGCGTGGTCGAGTCGAAGTCGCGCGGCCCCTACAGCGAGGCCACGATCAACGCCGACCTCGCCCGCATCCGTGACGTCTACAAGCGCTTCGGCCGTGGTCTCGCCAAGGCCACCTACCGCACGGTCACGCTGCCCAACGGCCGCGTCGACGTGATCTACGACATCGACGAAGGCGATAAGACCGGCATCCTGTCGATCAACTTCGTGGGCAACCAGGCCTATTCCGAGCGGACGCTGCGCGGGCTGATGAGCTCGTCGGAGATGAACTTCCTGTCGTTCATCAAGACCTCGGACGTCTACGATCCGGACCGGATCAGCCAGGACCTCGAGCAGGTGCGCCGCTACTACCTGAAGAACGGCTATGCCGACTTCCAGGTGGTGAACGCCGATGCGCGCTACGTCGAGGGTGAGCAGTCCGGCTACGTCATCACCATCACCCTGAACGAGGGCCAGCAATACGCGGTCGGCGCCGTGGCGGTGGATTCGCGCCTGCCCGGCCTCGACACCGAGGCCCTGCGCAGCGACATCGCCACCAATGTCGGCGACACCTACAACGCCGACGACGTCGAGCGGACGCTGAACACCTTGACCCGCGACGTGAACCGGGCGGGCTACCCGTTCGCCCAGGTCCGCCCGACCGGCCAGCGCGATCCGGCGACCCAGAAGGTCTCCCTCGGCTTCGTGGTCGAGGACGGCCCGCACGTCTACGTCGAGCGCATCAACGTCCGCGGCAACACCCGCACCCGCGATTACGTCATCCGCCGCGAGCTCGATTTCGCCGAGGGCGACGCCTACAACCGCGTGCTCACCGACCGCGCCGAGCGCCGCCTGAACGGCCTGGGCTTCTTCAAGAAGGTCCGGTTCTCGAACGAGCCCGGCTCCTCCCCCGACCGCGTCGTCGTGAACATCGATGTCGAGGATCAGCCCACGGGTTCGTTCTCGGTGGCGGGCGGCTACTCCACCCAGGACGGCATCATCGGCGAAGTCTCGGTCTCCGAGTCGAACTTCCTCGGCCGTGGCCAGTACGTGCGCCTCGCCGGTACCGGCGGCCAGTACTCGCGCGGTGTCGATTTCTCGTTCACCGAGCCGTACTTCCTCGGCTACCGCCTCGCGGCCGGCTTCGATGCCTTCTACAAGTACTCGGACCTGACCCGGTACTCGCGCTACGAGACGACCGTCTATGGCGGCCAGCTCCGTATCGGCCTGCCGATCACCGAGGAATTCGGCGTTACCCTTCGCTACTCGCTGTACAACACCGAGCTGAAGGTCCCGAACAGTCTCAAGAAGCCGTACAACGACTGTTCGATCCCGATCCCGGGCTACACGCAGACCTACGCGGGTGGCACGATCCTGAACGGACGCGACGTCGGCGGCCAGTCGATCTACCCGAACTGCGCGTATGACGGTGAAGCCTCGATCGCCATCAAGGGCTCGCAGGGCAACACCCTCACCTCGCTGGCCGGTCTGACCCTCGCCTACTCGACGCTCGACGTCATCGGCGCGCCGCGCAACGGCATCTACGCCGAGTTGAAGCCGGACGTGGCCGGCATCGGCGGCGACTCGAAGTTCTTCCGCGTGACGGCCGACGCCCGTTACTACAAGGAACTGTACGAGGACGTCGTTGGCTTCGTCCGCTTCCAGGGCGGTCACGTCGAGGCGCTGGACGGCAAGCCGCTGCGCGTCACCGACCAGTTCTTCCTCGGCCCGTCGCTGGTGCGCGGCTTCGCGCCGAACGGCATCGGCCCCCGCGACGTCGGCATCGCCGACGCCCGGTCCAACGCCATCGGTGGCTCGACCTATGTCGGCGGCACCGTCGAAATCCAGTTCCCGCTCTACGGCGTGCCGCGCGATCTGGGCCTGAAGGGCGCGGTGTTCGCCGATGCCGGAACGCTGTTCGGCTATCACGGCCAGCGCACCTTCGACGTGAACGGCGATCAGTTCATCAACGGCTTCGCCGCCGGTCGATGCAACTTCAACGCCTTCACCATCGGCGTCGAGCCGGAGTGCGTGAACGTCCGCGACAAGGCCGTCATCCGGTCCTCGATCGGCGCGTCCATCCTCTGGAACTCGCCGCTCGGCCCGATCCGGTTCGACTACGCCTACGCCCTGAGCAAGGACGAGGGTGAGAAGGTCATCATCCCGGGCACCGGCAAGATCGGCCATATCGGCCGCGACCAGACCCAGGCGTTCCGCTTCTCCGGCGGCTCGCGCTTCTAAGACCCTGCAGCGATGCTCCGGCCGGGGATGCCCCGGCCGGAGTTTCTCGTTTATAGAGCGCCCTGACGCTCCCCTTCGCCGACCGTCCCCCGCCTCGGACGTTTCGATTCCGGGAGCCCCCCTCGCCGGACGCGCCGAGCCCGACGATGGGCGTCATCGGCGCGGTTTGGTTCGAGATGTCCGACACAGAGTTCTTCACGCCCTCGGCCGCGATCGCCTACGCCGACATCGCCGCTGCGGCCGGTACCGCCCTCCCCGAGGGCGTGGACCCCGCCCGCACCATCGCCGGGGCCGCCCCGCTGGAAAGCGCCGGACCCTCCGACCTCGCCTACATGGACAATGCCCGCTACGGCGAGGCCCTCGCGCAGACCCGCGCCGGCCTCTGCCTCGTCGGGCCGCGCTTCGCCGCCCGCGTTCCTGCGGAGACGGTCGCCATCGTCTGCCGCGATCCCTACCGGGTCTACGCCGCCCTGCTCGGGCGGCTGCATCCTGACGCCCTGCGGCCGGGGCCGCAATTCGGCGGCCGGGGCCTCGCCTCCGGCGCCCATGTCCATCCGGAGGCGCGGCTGGAGGAAGGCGTGACGGTCGATCCCGGCGCCGTGGTCGGGCCGGGGGCCGAAATCGGGTCGGGCACGGTGATCGGCCCGAACGCGGTGATCGGACCGGGGGTGCGGATCGGCCGGGATTGCGCCATCGGCGCGGGGACCACGCTGAGCCATGCCCTCGTCGGCAACCGGGTCATCGTCCATCCGGGCGCCCGGATCGGGCAGGACGGGTTCGGCTTCGCCATGGGCGCGACGCACCTGAAGGTGCCGCAGGTCGGCCGGGTGATCGTGCAGGACGATGTCGAGATCGGCGCCAACACCACCATCGACCGGGGCGCCTCCCGCGATACGGTGATCGGCGAGGGCACGAAGATCGATAACCTCGTGCAGATCGCCCACAACGTCGTGATCGGGCGCCACTGCGTCATCGTCTCGGGCGTGGGCATCTCCGGCTCAACGACCCTGGAGGATTACGTGGTGCTCGGCGGGCAGGTCGGCGTGGTCGGGCACCTGCGCATCGGGCGCGGCTCGCAGATCGCCGGTTCCTCGAACGTCAACCGCGACGTGCCCCCGGGCTCGCGCTGGGGCGGCACGCCGGCCAAGCCCGTTCGGGCCTGGTTCCGGGAGCTGACCACCCTCGCCCGCCTCGCGGAACGGTCGGGCCAGGATGCCGCCGAGGGCGAGAAGTCCTGAGGGGCGCGGGCCCTAAAACGGTGCCCCGCCCTTGCACATCCATGCATTTCTGCAAAAGAGAGGCCGCCGCCGGCACGGCGCCGGCGGCCAGCGAGGGCGGCACAACACGATGAGCGAGGCGGATCAGGTTCTCGGGACGGCTGACATCCACAAGTTGCTGGAACTGCTGCCGCACCGCTACCCGTTCCTGATGGTCGACCGCATCGTGGAGATCGACCGGGACGAATCCTGCGTCGGCATTAAGAACGTGACGGCCAACGAGCCGCAGTTCCAGGGCCATTTCCCCAATCTGCCGGTCTTCCCCGGCGTGCTCATCATCGAGGGCATGGCGCAGACGGCCGGCGCAATCTGCTGCCGCCACATCATGACGGACGAGCTTCGCACGAAGCAGGTGTTCTTCATGACGATCGACAAGTGCAAGTTCCGCAAGCCGGTCATCCCGGGCGACCAGATCCGCTTCGAGATGCGCAAGATCAACCACCGCCGCACCATGTGGTGGTTCCGCGGCGAGGCGAAGGTGGACGGCGTGCTGGTGGCCGAGGCCGAGATCGGCGCCATGCTGGTGACGGAGTGAACCGATGAGCGCCCCCGCGATCCACCCGAGCGCCGTGGTCGAATCCGGCGCCGAGATCGGCGACGGGGTGCGGATCGGCCCGTTCTGTCATGTCGGGCCGGATGTGGTGCTTGGCGAGGGCTGCGAGTTGGTGAGCCACGTCGTGGTGGCCGGACGCACCCGCGTCGGCGCGCGGACGCGGATCTTCCCCTTTGCCTCCATCGGCCACCCGCCGCAGGACCTGAAGTATCGCGGCGAGCCCTCGACGCTGACGATCGGCGAGGAATGCCTGATCCGCGAGGGCGTCACCATGAACCCCGGCACGGCGGGCGGCGGGTTGCAGACCGTGATCGGCGACCGCTGCGCCTTCCTGGCGAACTCCCATGTCGGGCACGACTGCCATGTCGGGTCGAACGTGGTCTTCTCGAACAACGTGATGCTCGCCGGCCATTGCTGGGTCGGCGATTACGCGATCCTCGGCGGCGGCGCGGCGGTGATCCAGTTCGCCCGCGTCGGCGCCCACGCCTTCGTCGGCGGCTTGTCCGGGCTGGAGAACGATTGCATCCCCTACGGCATGGTGCTCGGCAACAGGGCCTATCTGTCGGGGCTGAACATCGTCGGCCTGCAGCGGCGGGGCTTCGCCCGCGAGGACATCCACACTTTGCGCCGGGCCTACCGGCTGCTCTTCGCGCAGGAGGGCACGCTGATGGAGCGGGTGGAGGACGTGGCGACGACCTTCGAATCCCACACGGCGGTGCGCGAGATCATCGAATTCATCCGCGCGGGCGGCAAGCGCTCCATCTGCACGCCCCGCGAGGCCCCCATTCCGGTGGGCGGCGCCTGACACCCTCGCCATGGAGCAGGCCGCTTCGCCCGGCGGGGAAAACCTCGTCCTGATCGCCGGCGCCGGCCGCCTGCCGGAACTCGTCGCCGATTCCCTGGTCAGGGCGGGCAAGCCGTTCCGCATGATTGCCCTGCGCGGCTTCACCGGCCGCCCCCTGCGCGGGCGGGCGGACGCGGTGGTGGACCTCCTCGACCTCGCCGCGACGCTCGCCCACCTCAAGAGCTGGGGCCCGGCGGTGGTGGTGCCGGCGGGCAGCGTCGCCCGGCCGAGTGCGGCGGCGATCTTCAATGCCGGCGCAGCGTGGCGCAACCGCGAGGCCCTGCGCGAGATCGCGGGCGGCGGCGATGACCGCCTGTTGCGTGCCGCCGTCTCGCTGGTGGAGGAGAACGGGCACCGCGTGCTCGGCGTGCACGAGGCGGCGCCGGATCTGCTCTGCCCGGAAGGACCGCTCGGCCTCGTGAAGGCCGATAGCGAGGCGATGGCCTCGATCCGCACCGGGCAGGCCGTGCTCTCGGCGCTGGCGCAATTCGATGTCGGTCAGGCGGTGGCGGTGGCCGGGGATAGGGTCCTCGCCGTCGAAGGGCCGGAGGGCACGGACAAGATGCTCGCCCGCGCCCGCGCCTTGGGGCGCAAGCCTTTCGGCCGGGGGCGCCCCAATGCCGGGACGGTGCTGGTGAAGGCGCCGAAGCGCGGTCAGGATTTGCGCATCGACCTGCCGGCCGTCGGCCCCCGCACGATCCGCAACGCCCATGCGGCCGGCTGCACCGGGCTCGCCCTGAAGGCCGGCGGAACTCTCATCATCGACCGGGCCGCGACGGCGGCCGAGGCGGACAGGCTCGGCCTGTTCGTCATCGGCTTCGGGGGCGACGCATGAGCGCCCCCCGGATCTGGCTGGTGGCGGGCGAGGATTCCGGCGACCAGCTCGGCGCGAAGCTGATGCGCGCCCTGCGCGAGGCGGCGCCGGGAGTGACCTTCGGCGGCGTCGGCGGGGACGCCATGGCGGAGGCGGGTTTCGCCTCGCTGTTCCCCCTCGATGACGTGGCGGTGATGGGCTACCTGCCGGTCCTGGCCCGCGCACGGACGCTGCTGCGGCGCATCCGCGAGACGGCGGACGACGTGGTCGCCGCGCGCCCGGACGTGCTCGTCATCATCGACAGCCCCGGCTTCACCCATGCGGTCGCCAAGCGGGTGCGCAAGGCGGTGCCTTCCATCCCCATCGTGGATTACGTCTCGCCGAGCGTCTGGGCGTGGCGCCCCTGGCGGGCGAAGGGCATGCGCCCCTTCATCGACCACGTTCTCGCCCTGCTGCCGTTCGAGCCGGAGGCGCACCAGCGCCTCGGCGGCCCGGCCTGCACCTATGTCGGCCATCCGCTGATCGAGCGCCTCGGCGAGTTGCAGCCCGATGGGGCGGCGCAGGCGCGGCGCGAGCGGGCCCCCTACTCTCTCGTGGTGCTGCCGGGCTCCCGCCGCTCCGAGATCGAGCGGCTGATGCCGGTCTTCGGGCCGACCCTGGCGCGGGTCGCGCGCGAGGTCGCGGTGGAAGCCGTGCTGCCGGCGGTCTCGCGCCACCGGGCGCGGATCGAGGAACTGGCGAGGGCCTGGGACGTGCCGGTGCGGATCGTCTCGGGCGAAACCGAAAAGTACGCGGCGTTCCGCTCCGGCCGGGCGGCGCTCGCGGCCTCGGGCACCGTGACCCTCGAATTGGCGCTGGCCGGGGTGCCGAGCGTCGTGGCCTACAAGGTCTCGCGGGCGGAGGAGTTCATCGCCCGGCGGCTGATTCAGGTCCCGAGCATTGTGCTGCCGAACCTGATCCTGAACCGGAACGCGATGCCGGAATTCGTGCAGGCGGATTGCTCGCCGGAAAACCTCTCGGCGTCGCTGCTGCCGTTGCTGCGCGGCGGGCCGGAGCGGGAGGCACAGATCGCCGCCTTGGACCGGATGGACGACCTCACCATCCTGCCGGACGGCGACACCCCGAGTCGGGCGGCGGCGCGGGTGGTACTCGCGATGCTGCACCCTCCGGCGGTGGCCAGGGGGACACAGGCCGGGGATGGCGGCGCGGCGTAAGGCGCCGACAGCTTGACCGCAGAGTGGGGCGCGGTTCAATGCGCTCACGGGTGCCCGAGCGGGTCGGGATGGCCTCGTTGAGAGAGGGATGGCGGATCGTGCGGCGGTTTCCGCTCCTCGTCCTGGCGGCCCCGGTGCTGGCGGCGGCGCTCGTCGGCTGCACCGCGACGAGCTTTTCCTACATCTCCAAAACGTATGTCGGCCTGCCGTCGCAGGTCGTCACCATCGGCTGCAAGGAGCCCTACGAGATCTATGACAACCGGCAGCAGCGCCGGATGCTCATCGTCTCGAACGCCCTGCGCGAAGTCACCGGCTGCAACCTGAACGACCTGAGCATCGATCCCGACCCGTCCGCGTCCCGCACCGGCCGCTTCCGCACGGCCGCCCGCACCTACCTCGACGAGACCGTCCGCGAGGATTGCACGATTACGGGTGAGACGGATTTCGACGCGCTGAAGATCGAGTTCGCCTATTCCTGCGCGGCGCCGATCGAGAAGCGCGGCACCAAGGTTCCGCGTCTGCCGGGCCGTCGCCCCGGCCTCCAGGCTCAGTAAGGGCTCAGAGCTCCGGGCGCGGGAAGGTGCGCTCGGCCGCATCGCCCGCCGCCGCGAGCAGGGCGCGGGCGAAGGCCCTGGCCTCGGCCCGGTCGAGGATCACCGCCGCCGTCACCGGCTGGCCGGCGAGATCCGGCAGGGTCAGTTCGAGGCGAACGCCCTCTCTGACGGCGCTGGCTTGAAGGCTCCAGCCTGCCTCTCGTCCCGGCTGCTCGGCCATGGTGCTCCCCCCGTGAGAAATGACGCACCCCGCCCTCGCGCGGAACCGGTGCCGGCACGGCCTGTTCCCGCCCCATGCCGACGCGCCAAGCCTCTACGGCCTCCTCACTGCCCCGCCTGTCGGGTTTCCTCAAGGTCGCCGGGCCCGGCCTTGTGGTGATGCTGGCGGATACGGATGTCGGCAGCCTCATCACGGCGGCGCAGAGCGGCGCGAAATGGGGATACTCGCTGCTCCTGCTGCAGCTTCTATTGATCCCGATCCTCTACATCGTCCAGGAACTGACCGTCCGCCTCGGAACGGCGACGGGGCGCGGCCATGGCGAACTGATCCGCGAACATTACGGGCCGGTGCTGGCTTGGATTTCCTATGCCGGGCTCGTCGTCGCGGGGGTCGGCGCCATCGTCACCGAGTTCTCGGGCATTGCCGGGATTGGAGACCTGTTCGGGGTGCCGCGCCTCGTCAGTCTCGGGCTTCCGGCCGTCCTCCTGCTGCTCCTCGTCTTCACCGGCAGTTACCGGCGGGTGGAGCGGGTCGCGCTGGTGGTGGGGCTGTTCGAACTGGTCTTCATCGGGCTCGCCATCGCGGCAAAGCCGGACCCCGACGCGATCCTCAAGTCGTTTGCGCACATCCCGCTCGGCAACGGCGATTTCCGGGTGTTGATCGCGGCCAATATCGGCGCCGTCATCATGCCGTGGATGATATTCTACCAGCAATCGGCCGTCGTGGACAAAGGCTTGGGCTGGGATCACATGCGCCGCGCGCGGCTCGATACGTTCATCGGCGCGGTGATTTCGCAATGCGTGATGGGCGCGATCCTCATCACGGCGGCGGCCACCATCGGCCAATCCGGCCAGGGCACGAAGCAGGGCCTGGAGACGGTGGGCGACCTCGCCAAGGCGTTCACCCCGGCCCTGGGCCCGCTCCTCGGGCAGGCGGTGTTCGGGATCGGGATCATCGCCGCCGCCTTCATCGCCCTGAACGTGGTCGCGCTGGCGCTGGCCTGGGGCTTCGGCGACGTGACGCAGCGACCGCATTCCCTGGAGAAGTCCCCGCGCGAGGCGCCGGCCTTCTACGCCATCTTCACCATCGCGGTGGTTGCGGGCGCCATCGCCGTGCAACTCGTGTCGAATCTCGTGGCCTTGAACGTCGCCGTCGAGGTGATGAACGCTCTGCTTCTGCCCCTGGCGCTCGGCCTGCTCATCCTCCTCGCGACGCGGGCGCTGCCGGAGGACAAGCGCGTGAAGGGGACCTACAAATGGGTCGTCTATACGGTGTCGGGGGTGACGGTCGCCTTCGCGATGGTGGGTGTCCTCGACGGAATCGGTTTGATCTGACGAGTCCCGGTTGACGGCGTGGGAGGGATGATGTCTCCCCGGCGCGACAAGGAGGCGTTTATGTCAGAGATTTGGTTCCGCGCCGGTGAGGCGACAGTGCTGGCCGCCGAGGGCCAGTACACCGACGCAATGCCCGAGGTGTTGATCGGCTCGGTGCGCGGCCCGGTCGGCCAGGCCTTCGCCTCGATGATGGGGCAGGCCCAGGGCCACACCCGTATGTACGTGGTGCGCGACCTCAACCAGCTCGTGCGCCCGGTGACGATGATGACCAGCAAGGTCACCATCCAGAGCGCCGATTACGTCGAGCTTCTGGGCGGCGTCGTCCAGGCCGCGACGGGCGATGCCATCGTGGATTGCATCATCGAGGGCATCCTCCCGAAGGACGGCCTCGACGACCTCTGCATGATCATCATGATCTGGCTCGATATCCGCTGCGCGGACGACGACAACCTCGACCGCAAGGACCTCTACCGGACCAATTACGAGGCGACCAAGATCGCCATCGCCCGCGCCCTGAAGGGCGAGCCGACGGTGGACGAACTGATCGCCAACCGGAAGACGGTGAAGCACTACGCGCTGGAAGACCTGATCGAGTATTAAGGATCTTCCTCCGTCATTGCGAACGCAGTGAAGCAATCCAGGGAAGCGGGACGCCTCAGAACGGTGCGGCTCCCTGGATTGCTTCGCTGACGCTCGCAATGACGGTCACAGCCTTCACCACCCGTTGATCCGCGGCCATTCCGCATAGCGCCGTCCTTCACCGTCGAGGACGTGATAGCGGTCGTATTGCGCGGCGGTGGCACAGGCGTGGTTCGGCAGGATCCGTACCAGCGTGCCCACGGGCAGGTCGGGGCGCTCGGCGCCGGAGCCCTTCCGCAGGGCGAGCACCCCGTGCTCCTGGTTCGCCTGGGCGACGATCAGGTCCTCGAAAGGACGTCCCGCCCGGTCGCAGACGATCCCGTAGCCCTGGTCCACGGCCTGCGCCGCCGTCCCCCGGTCGCGGGACATCGCCATCCAGCCGGCATCGGTGATGATCCAGCCCTTGTCCGGCCGGTGGCCGATGACGCTGGCGAGCACCGAGACGGCGATGTCGTCCACCGCGCAGGAGCCGATCCCGGCCTGCACCAGATCCCCGAACATGTAGACGCCGGCCCGCACCTCGGTGACGCCGTCGAGATGGCGGGCGTGCCGCGCGGTCGGGGTCGAGCCGACGCTCACCACGGAGCAGGTCAGCCCCGCCGCCCGCAGGGTCTCCGCCGCCTGGACCGCCGCCCGGCGCTCGCCATCGGCGGCCTCCGCCAGCGCCTCGGGATCCGACAGGCCATAGCTCTCGCCCGCATGAAGCAGCACGCCGCGCAGTTCCGCGCCCTCGGCGAGCGTCGCGCCGATGCCGCGCAGGAGGTCGGCATCGGCGGGCTTCACGCCGGAGCGATGGCCGTCGGGATCGACCTCGATGAAGACGGGCAGCCGGTCCCCGGTGGCCCGGCTCCATCGCGCGACGGCCTCGGCCTGCGCCAGCGAATCGAGAACCAACGCGAGGTCCGCGCCCCAGCGGCTGCGGATCGCGCCGACCCGGTCGAGCTTGTGGGGGGCGATGCCGACCGCGTAGGTCAGGTCGCGCACGCCGCGCTCGGCGAAATACTCGGCCTCCTTCAGCGTCGAGACCGTGGCGGGGCCGTCCGGACCCGTCATCGCCATGCGGGCGACTTCGATGGACTTCGCGGTCTTGAGATGCGGGCGGAAGGTCACGCCGTGCCGCTCCACCTGCGCGCGCATGCCGGCGAGGTTGGCGGAAAGCTTGCCCTCGTCGAGGAGAAGGCAGGGCGTCTGCAGGCCGTCGAGCCCGTCCTGTGATCCTGTCATCGCGTCACCACTCCAAAGCCCCCGCCGCCCCTTTAGGCCTTCCGGTCGACCGGCAAAACCAGGGCGGGCGTATCAGCGGCCGTGGATTGTTTGTGGCGCCTCACCGAATCCGGTGGACGGCGCGAGACGCCTTCGTCCATAGAGCCTTAAACAAATGCGGGGAGGGCCGCTCTTGGGACGGGACGTGATCCTGGCAACTCAAGGGTTGACCATGGAATTCAAGGGATTTCGTGCGGTCAACAACGTTGCGCTGCAAGTCGAACGCGGCACGATCCACGCGTTGATCGGCCCCAACGGGGCCGGCAAGACGACCTGTTTCAATCTTCTCACCAAATTCCTGCAGCCCACCGCAGGCTCGATCCGCTATAAGGATCGCGACATCACGGGCCTGAAACCCGCCGACGTGGCGCGTCTTGGGCTTGTCCGGTCGTTCCAGATCTCGGCCGTGTTCCCGCACTTCACGGTGATGGAGAACGTCCGAATTGCCCTGCAGCGGCGGCGGCACGGCGATTCGTTCGATTTCTGGCGCGGGGAGAAGATGCTGCGCGCCTTCGATGCCGAGGCGCTGGAACTCGTGGAGGCGGTCGGCCTCTCCGAGTTCGCCCGGACGCTGGCAGTGGAGCTCTCCTACGGCCGCAAGCGCGCCCTGGAGATCGCGACGACGCTGGCCCTCGACCCGGAGATGCTGCTCCTCGACGAGCCGATGGCCGGCATGGGCCACGAGGACGTGGACCGCACCGCGCAGTTGATCCGCCGGGTTGGCAAGGACCGCACCATCCTCATGGTGGAGCACAACCTGTCGGTGGTGGCCTCCCTGTCGGACCGCATCACCGTCCTGGCGCGCGGCCAGGTGCTCGCCGAGGGCGATTACGCCACCGTCTCGAAGGATCCCCGCGTGATCGAGGCTTACATCGGGGCGGGACATGCCTGAGGCGGCCATGAAGGCATCCCCCGCCGCCGCGGCGGCCTCGCTGCTCACCGTGCGCGGCCTCGAAGGCTGGTACGGCGAGAGCCATGTGCTCCACGGCATCGACATCGACGTGAAGGCCGGCGAGGTCATCACGCTGCTCGGCCGCAACGGCGCGGGCAAGACCACGACGCTGCGCGCGATCATCGGCATCCTCGGGCGCCGCTCCGGCTCCATCGTCTATGACGGCGTCGAGACCATCGGCATGGCCTCGCGCAAGATCGCCAAGCTCGGCCTCGGCTACGTGCCGGAGGAGCGGGGCATCTTTTCGAGCCTCACAGTGCACGAGAACCTGATGCTGCCGCCCCGGGTGAAGCCCGGCGGCATGACGGTGGCCGAGATCCACACCCTGTTCCCGAACCTCAAGGAGCGGGCGGGCAGCCAGGGCACCAAGCTCTCGGGCGGCGAACAGCAGATGCTCGCCATCGGCCGCATCCTGCGCACGGGTGCGAAGCTGATCCTGCTCGATGAGCCCACCGAAGGACTGGCTCCGGTGATCGTCCAGCAGATCGGCCGCACGATCCAGAAGCTGAAGGCGGACGGCTATACCATCGTCCTTGTGGAGCAGAACTTCCGCTTCGCGCAGACGCTGGCCGACCGTCACTTCGTGATCGAGCAGGGGCGGGTCGTCGATCAGATCGCCAACGCCGATCTTGACGCGAATACTGACAAACTTCACGCCTATCTCGGCGTGTGAGCATCACTGTTCCTACTTCTATTGTCGACCGGCCGATCCGGCCCCAAGGAGTGACACCGATGAACGGACGCTTCCCGCTCGCCGCGCTCGCGGGCGCCTTCCTCGCGGGTGTCGCCATGGTCGCGCCGGCTTCCGCCCAGACCGCCGTGAAGATCGGCATCCTGGGTGACCGCTCGGGCGCCTATTCCGACATCAGCGGCGAAGGCTCGGTGGTCGCCGCCAAGCTCGCGCTGGAGGACTTCAAGCCGGAGGAGAAGGGCCTGAAGGTCGAGATCGTCTCGGCCGACCACCAGAACAAGCCGGATGTCGGCGCGGCCATCGCCCGCCAGTGGTACGACCGCGATCATGTCGACATGATCACCGACGGCGTCACCTCTTCCGTCGCCCTGGCGATCAGCCAGGTGACGAAAGAGAAGAACAAGGTCTTCATCGACACGGGCGCCGGCACCGCCGACCTCACCGGCCCGCAATGCAGCCCGAACACCATCCACTGGGTCTACGACACGGTGGCGCTCGCCAACGGCACCGGCGGCGCGATGGTGAAGCGCGGCGGCAATACGTGGTTCTTCCTTACGGCCGATTACGTCTTCGGCCAGACGCTCCAGCGCGACACCACCAAGGTCATCGACAAGAACGGCGGCAAGGTCGTCGGCTCGGTGAAGACGCCGTTCCCGACTGCCGACTTCTCGTCCTTCCTGCTTCAGGCGCAGAGCTCCGGCGCCAAGGTGATCGGGCTCGCCAACGCGGGCGCCGACACGATCAACTCCATCAAGCAGGCCGGCGAGTTCGGCATCACCGAGGGCGGGCAGGCGCTTGCCGGCCTCCTTGTCTTCTCGTCGGACGTGCATTCCCTCGGCACGAAGGTCGCGCAGGGCCTCGTGCTCACCGAGCCCTTCTACTGGGACCTCAACGATCAGACCCGCGCCTTCTCCGACCGCTTCGCCAAGCAGATGAAGGGTTCGAAGCCGACCTCGAACCATGCCGGCGTCTATTCGGACGTGCTCCACTACCTGAAGGCGGTGGCCGAGATGAAGTCGACCGCCGATGGCGCCGCCACGGTCGCCAAGATGAAGGCGATGCCGACCGACGACCCGCTGTTCGGCAAGGGCGTGGTGCGGGCCGACGGCCGCAAGATCCACGACATGTACCTGTTCGAGGTCAAGAAGCCCGCTGAGTCGAAGGGGGAGTGGGACCTCTACAAGAAGCTCGAGACGATCCCCGGCGATCAGGTCTTCCGCCCGCTGGGCGAGGGCAACTGCCCGCTGGTGAAGGGCTGAGCGTGTAGGCGTCTGGGAGTTTCGGCGATGATGACGATTTTCGGCGTGCCGACCCAGGCGCTGTTCGGCCAGCTCTTGCTGGGGCTGATCAACGGCTCGTTCTACGCGATCCTGTCGCTCGGGCTGGCGATCATCTTCGGCCTGTTGAACATCATCAACTTCGCCCACGGCGCGCTCTACATGATGGGCGCGTTCGTGGCGTGGATGCTGCTCACTTATTTCGGCCTCGGCTATTGGTGGGCGCTGGGTCTGGCGCCCCTCGTCGTCGGCGTGTTCGGGGTGATCCTCGAACGGGTACTGATCGCGCGGCTCTACAAGCTCGATCACCTCTACGGCCTGCTCCTGACCTTCGGCCTCGCGCTGATCATCCAGGGCCTGTTCCGCAACCAGTACGGCGTGTCGGGCCTGCCCTACGCGATCCCCGCCGAACTGTCGGGCGGCCAGCGCCTGCCCTTCATGTTCCTGCCGAACTACCGGGCGTGGGTAGTGGTGGCCTCGCTCACCGTCTGCATCGCCACCTGGCTCATCATCGAGAAGACCAAGCTCGGCGCCTATCTGCGCGCGGCCACCGAGAACCCGACCCTCGTCCAGGCCTTCGGCGTGAACGTGCCGCTGTTCCTGACGCTGACCTACGGGTTCGGCGTCGCGCTCGCGGGTTTTGCCGGGGTGCTCGCCGCGCCGATCTATTCGGTGAACCCGAACATGGGCGCGGACATCATCATCGTGGTCTTCGCGGTGGTGGTGATCGGCGGCATGGGCTCGATCATCGGCTCGGTGATCACCGGCTTCGCCCTCGGCCTCGTCGAGGGCCTGACCAAGGTGTTCTACCCGGAGGCCTCCTCCACCGTGATCTTCGTCATCATGGTGGTGGTGCTGCTCGTCAAACCCGCCGGCCTGTTCGGGCGCACGGCCTGACCGCGAATCGAGGCTCGACACACATGGCCGACACCGCCGCCCTCGACGCCGCCCCGATCGCCGCCTCCCTGCCGGAGAGCCGGGACGACAAGGCGCTTCAGCGCAAGATCTTCATCGGCCTCGCCCTGCTGCTCGTGGCGGCGCCGATGGTGCTCTACCCCGTCTACCTGATGAAGGTGCTGTGCTTCGCGCTGTTCGCCTTGGCCTTCAACCTGCTGCTCGGCTACGGCGGCCTGCTCTCCTTCGGTCACGCCGCCTATTTCGGCATGGCGAGCTACCTCTCGGCCTACAGCGCCAAGATGTGGGGGCTGACCCCGGAACTGGCGATCCTCCTCGGCACGGCCACCGCCGCCCTGCTCGGGCTCGTCTTCGGCTCGCTGGCGATCCGGCGGCAGGGCATCTACTTCTCGATGATCACCCTGGCGTTGGCGCAGATGGCGTTCTTCTTCGCCCTGCAGGCGAAGTTCACCGGCGGCGAGGACGGCATCCAGGCGGTGCCGCGCGGCGCCCTGTTTGGGGTGATCCCGCTCGACGACGACCGCGCGATGTATGCCCTTGTCGCGGTGGTCTTCTTCTTCGGGATGCTCGCGATCTACCGGATCATCCACTCGCCCTTCGGGCAGGTGCTGAAGGCGATCCGCGACAACGAGAACCGCGCCGTCTCCCTGGGCTACCGGGTGAACCAGTACAAGCTCGCGGTCTTCGTCCTCTCGGCGACGCTGGCCGGGCTCGCGGGCGCCACCAAGGCCATTGTGTTCCAGCTCGCCTCGCTCACCGACGTGCACTGGTCGATGTCGGGCGAGGTGGTGCTGATGACACTGGTGGGCGGCATGGGCACGGTGTTCGGCCCCATCGTCGGCGCGCTGGTGATCGTCACGATGGAAACCTACCTCGCGCAGTTCGGCGCCTGGGTGACGGTGATCCAGGGCTGCGTCTTCGTCCTCTGCGTGCTGCTGTTCCGCGAGGGCGTGGTGGGGCTCATCGCGCGCCGGCTGCGCAAGCCGCTTTAGGAATCCCGTGCAGATCGCCGATCACGTCTTCCTCGTCACCGGAGCGGCCTCCGGCCTCGGGCGTGGCGTCGCCGAACATCTCGCGGCCGAGGGCGCGAAGCTCGTCCTGGCCGATCTCGACCCGCGCGGCAAAGAGGTCGCACAGGCGCTGGGCGCCACCTTCGTCCGCACGGACGTGGCCGACGAGGCGCAGGGGCGCGCCGCCGTCGAGGCCGCCGTCAGCACGCATGGCGGCCTGCACGGCCTCGTCAATTGCGCGGGCATCGTCTCGGGCGGGCGGGTCGTCGGCCGCGACGGGCCGCACGACCTCGACGCCTTCGCCCGCACCGTGCGGGTCAACTTGATTGGCACGTTCAACATGATCCGCCTCGCCGCCCAGGCGATGGCGGCGGGCACGCCCAACAGCGAGGGCGAGCGCGGGGTCATCGTCTCGACCGCCTCCATCGCCGCCTTCGACGGGCAGATCGGCCAAGCGGCCTACGCCGCCTCGAAGGGCGGCGTGGCGAGCCTCACCCTGCCGCTGGCGCGGGAACTGGCCCAGCACGGCATCCGCGTCGTCGCCATCGCCCCCGGCGTGTTCGAGACGCCGATGATGGCGGGCCTGCCCGAGCCGGTGCGCGAGGCGCTCGGCCAATCGGTGCCCTTCCCGCCCCGCCTCGGCCGACCCGCCGAGTTCGCGAGCCTCGTCGCCCATGCCATCGCGAACCCGATGCTCAACGGCGAGGTGATCCGCCTCGACGGCGCCCTGCGCATGGCGCCGCGCTGAGTGTTTTGCTCACGCACTGTCTAGGGCGCCCAACGTGGAAGCAAATGGCCCACGCCGCCAAAAAGCGCCAAGGCCAAGCTTGTGTTGCATTCGAGCATCGAAAAACAATCAGGCGTCTCGGAAGATCAGAATTTCCGGCCGCAGACCCAAGACTTCAGCGACGCGGAAACGGCCACGCTACCCTTCGTTAACCAATCGATCCTCATCATCCACTCATCAGCCGATGGGTGAAGCGATGTCCCAGGCCCGCACTCGCAGTTTCGACGACCCGACCCTCGATTGCCCGGTGCCACCCGAAACGGTGGGCCGTCTGGCGAGGGCGACACCGGGCGACCTGCCCGATCTCGTGGAAGGCATTCCGGAATCGACGCGGGCGCGGCTCGCCGTCTGGCTCTATGGGCGCAGCCACACCCACGAGATCGGCGTGCGGATCGCCGCCACCTGCGACGGGTCGAGCCTGCGCCGGGCGGGCGGCCTGATCGGCAACGCCCTCTACGACCTCTCCCGCCGGCCCTACGCGGCGCCGACCCACGGCACCCGCAGCCACGGCGCGGCGCGGATCAGCCTCGGCGGGTCGAGCCGCTTCGTCTGACCGCGACGCGGCCCCTGTCGCCCGGCGCGGCCAGGGGGTATTCTGGCGGGACATGTCCGCTCCCGCCGCACCGATCCGCCGCCTCGACCCCGTCCTCGTGGACCGCATCGCGGCGGGCGAGGTGGTCGAGCGCCCGGCCTCGGCTGTCAAGGAACTGGTCGAGAACGCCATCGACGCGGGCACCCGCGCCATCGAGGTCACGATCGAGAGCGGCGGCCGGCGCCTGATCCGGGTGGTCGATGACGGGCGCGGCATGTCGCCCGACGACCTCACCCTCGCGGTCGAGCGGCACGCCACCTCGAAACTGCCGGATGGCGACCTCGGCGCCATCGCCACCTTGGGCTTCCGCGGCGAGGCCCTGCCCTCCATCGGCGCGGTCTCGCGCCTGTCGATCACCACCCGCGCCGAGGGGGCCGAGGCCGGGGCGAGCCTCGTGGTGGATGCCGGACGCAAGGGCGAGGTCGTCCCGGCGGCGGGCGCGCGCGGCACCCGCATCGAAGTGACGGACCTGTTCGCCGCGACTCCGGCCCGGCTAAAGTTCCTGAAATCCGACCGGGCCGAGAACGCGGCCGTCGGCGAGATCGTCCGCCGCCTCGCCGCCGCGCAGCCGGGCATCCGCTTCACCCTGCGCACCGAGGCGGGGCAGCCCCTGGTTCTCCCCGCCGAAACGGGCGACGAGGCCTCCCTGCGCCGGCTCGCTGCCGTGCTGGGGCCGGACTTCCCGGCGAACGCCCTGCCGGTCGGCCTGGAGCGCGAGGGCTTCGCCGTCACCGGCCATGTCGGCCTGCCGACCTTCCACCGCGGCGTGGGGAGCCACATCCACCTCGTGGTGAACGGGCGGCCGGTGCGCGACCGGCTGCTGCTCGGCGCGGTGCGCGGCGCCTATGCGGACACCCTGGCCTCCGACCGGCATCCGGTGCTCGGCCTCGTCATCGCCTGCGCCACCGACCTCGTGGACGTGAACGTCCACCCGGCCAAAACGGAGGTGCGTTTCCGCGAGCCCGGCCTCGTGCGGGCGCTGATCGTGAGCGCGATCCACGATGCCCTGCGCCGGGGCGGGGCGCGCTCCGCGACCACAGGGGGCCAGCGGACCCTGGAGGCCCTGCGCCCGACCCTGCCGCGCATGACCGCGCATACGGGCTACACGGCCCCGAGCCTGTTCCACACGGCGACCGCGCCGCTGCCGCGCGGCCTGCCCTCCTTCGCCGCGCCCTCAGGCTACAGCACCCCCGCCTACCGGCCGACGCCCGGCCTCGCGGAATCGGTTCAGGCCCTTCTGGAGCCGGCGCCCTCGCTGCCGCCGCAGGCAGAGGCCGCGCCGGAGAGCGACCCCGCCGGAGAGGACCATCCCCTCGGCGCGGCGCGGGCGCAGATCCACGGCACCTACATCCTCGCCCAGACCCGCGACGGGCTCGTGATCGTGGACCAGCACGCGGCGCACGAACGGCTCGTCTACGAGCGGCTGAAGGCGCAGCGGGCGGCAGGTGGCATCGCAAGGCAGGGGCTGCTGATCCCCGACGTGGTGGAGATGGAGCCGGAGGCGGCGGAACGGCTCTGCGCCTGCGCGGCGGATCTGGAACGGCTGGGCCTCAGCCTCGAACCGTTCGGGCCGGGCGCGGTGCTGATCCGCGAGGTGCCGGCGCTGCTCGTCGGCGCGAGCATCCGCGACCTCGTGACGGACATCCTCGATGCGCTGGACGCGAGCGGCCTCGAAGAAGGCGGCGATCCCGCCACCGAGACGGGTCCGCTCGGGCGGCGCCTCGACGCGGTGCTCTCGCGGATGAGCTGCCACGGCTCGGTGCGGGCCGGGCGGCGCCTCAAGCCGCAGGAGATGAACGCCCTGCTGCGCGAGATGGAGGCGACGCCGAATTCCGGCCAGTGCAATCACGGCCGCCCGACCTCGGTGGAGCTGAAGCTCGCCGACATCGAGCGGCTGTTCGGGCGGCGGTGAGCCGGCCTACTTCTCGTACTTGATGTAGGCGAAGCGCGGATCGGTGGGGGTGCCTTCGAGCCCCTGCCCCTCCAGGCCCGGCTGCCAGGAGACAACCTCCTCGATCTTCTTCGCCAGGGCGAAATCCTTGTCGGTGATGCCCTTGGCGGCGTGGTTCATCAGCCGGACCTCGACCCAGGCGTAGGAGGCGGTGATGTCGGGGTGGTGCCACGCGGCCTCGGCGAGGTGGCCGACCGTGTTGATCACCATCAGCGTGCTCTTCCACCCGGCCGTCTTGTAGGTGCGGCGGATCCACCCGTCCTCCAGGCGCCAGGACGGCAGCTCGGCCTTCAGCCGCGCTTCCACCGCCGCATCGTCCATCGCGCCCTCACGCCGCTCGGTCATCGTGTTCGCTCCCTGATCGTTGGCGCGCAACGTGCCTGCCCCTTCGGCGCGGTGCAAGGTCGCCCGCGCGCAGGTGGACGCGGCGGGCGGGCCGCCCTATGACCTTTTGGCAATGGCGTCCGCCCGTGGCGGCGCCCAAGGCTGCATGGCCGGCAAAGCCATCGGACCGGAAAAACCGGAGGAGAAACGGCCCATGCTGTCACGGCGCGCCATGCTCGCCGCCGGCCTGCTCGGCGGCCTCGCGGCCCGCGCCGGGCAAGCGAGCGACCTCCCTTCGATCAAGCTCGGCAGCCTGCCCTTCGGCACCTCCACCTGGGAGGCGGCGGTCATCAAGGCGCGGGGCCTCGACGCCGCCAACGGCTTCACCCTGGAACCGACCAAGCTCGCCGGCAACGACGCCGCGCGGATCAGCTTCGTCGGCGGTCAGGTCGATACGATCATCGGCGACCTGCTCTGGGCGGCCCGGCTGAGCAACGAAGGCCAGGCCCTGCGCTTCATCCCCTATTCCACCTCCGAGGGCGCCGTGATGGTGCCGAAGGACAGCCCGATCCAGAGCCTGAAGGACCTCGTCGGCAAGAAGGTCGGCGTGGCGGGTGGCCCCCTCGACAAGAATTGGCTGCTGCTGAAGGCCCAGGCCCGCGACGCGGCTGGGATCGACCTCGAGAAGCAGTGCGAGATCGCCTACGGCGCGCCGCCGCTCATCACCCTGAAGCTCGAACAGGGCGCCCTCGACGCGGCGCTGACCTACTGGACCTATTGCGCGCGCCTCGAACCCAAGGGGTTCCGCCGGCTGATCCGCGCCGAGGACATCATGCGCGCGCTGGGCGCGGGCGGCGATGTCTCGCTGATCGGCTACCTGTTCCACGCCACCACCGTGGCCGAGAAGCCGGCGGCGGTGGGCGGGTTCTACCGCGCCTCGCGGGCGGCGAAGGACATGCTGGCCTCCGACCCCACGACCTGGGACATCGTGCGCCCGCTCATGGACGCGAAGGACGACGCGACCTTCGAGACGCTGAAGCGCGAGTTCCTGGCCGGCACCCCGCGCCGCCCGGTCGCGGCGGAGCGTGCGGACGCCGCCAAGCTCTACGCGGTACTCTCACGGCTCGGCGGAGAACGCCTCGTCGGGGCGGGCAACGGTCTGCCGCAGGACTTCTACTACGACGGCTCCCGCGATGGCTGACACCAGCGTGGTTCCGCCGGCGTGCTGACCCGCATCGTTTCCCTGGCGATCCTCGTCGCCGCGTGGCAGGCCGCCGCGTGGGAGGCCCATTCGCGCCTGCTGCCCGCGCCCCTCGCGGTGCTTGACTTCATCGTCGCGGAGGCCAAGCGCGGCGACCTCGCGCACAACATCGGCATCACCCTGCTGCGGGTGGCCATCGCCTTCGCCATCGCCATGGCGCTCGGCATCGCCCTCGGCGTGGCCCTCGGGCGCTCGCGCAAGGCCGACCTCGCCCTCGACACGCCGCTCCTCGTGCTGCTTAACACGCCGGCCCTCGTCATCACCGTGCTGGCCTATGTCTGGGTTGGGCTCACGGAGACGGCGGCGATCCTTGCCGTGGTGCTGAACAAGCTGCCGAACGTCGCCGTCATCGTCCGCGAGGGTGCGCGCAATCTCGATCCCGGCCTGGAGGAGATGGCCCGCGCCTATCGCTTCGACCGCTGGACGTGGATGCGCGATGTCCTCATCCCGCAGTTGCAGCCCTACATCGTCACGGCGGCGCGGTCTGGGCTGTCCCTCGCCTGGAAGATCGTCCTCGTGGTGGAGTTGCTGGGGCGGCCGGACGGGGTCGGCTTCGCGATCAACTTCTACTTCATCCAGAGCACCGACGTGGCCGCCATCATCGGCTACAGCCTCGTCTTCATGACGGTGATGATCGGGATCGACGTGCTCCTTCTCCAGCGGCTCGAAGCCTATGTCCGACGCTGGCGTTGAGACCGCGCCGGTCCTGCGGGTCGCGGTCGCGGGGAAGACCTACCGGCCGAAGGGCGCCGAGCCCGTCGAGGCCGTACGCGACCTCGCCTTCACCATCCGCGAAGGCGAGATCGTCTGCCTCATCGGCCCTTCGGGCGCGGGCAAGACGACGACGCTGCGCATCCTCCTCGGCCTCGACACGGATTTCACCGGGGAGGTCGCGGGCGCGGAACAGGCCGGCATGGTGTTCCAGGAGCCGCGCCTGCTGCCCTGGCGCAGCGTCGAGCACAATGTTCGCCTCGGCCTCACGAAGGCGGAACGGGGCCGCGATCTCGACGCCCTGTTCGAGCGGCTGGGCCTGACGCCCTGGCGGACCCGCTTCCCCGGCGCGCTCTCCCTCGGGATGCAGCGGCGGGTGGCTCTGGCGCGGGCGCTCGCTGGGGGCCCGCGCGTGCTGGTTCTGGACGAGCCCTTCGTCTCGCTCGACGACAACGCGGCATCGGAACTGCGGGCGCTGGTGGTCGATACGGTCGATGCGGCCGGGATGAGCGTGCTGATGGTGACGCACAACGTCGCCGAGGCCATCGCCATCGCCGACAGGCTGCTGCTCGTCTCCCGCCGCCCGGCGACCCTCGTCGCCGACATCGCCCTCGACCGCCCCCGCCCGCAGCGGGACCGGGCTTGGGCCGACGCGACGCGGACGAGCCTGTCCGCGCGCCACCCCGAGGTCATCGCGGACTGAACGTCAGTTCGCCTTGGCGTCCACGTCCAGCCGGTCGAGCACGGCGGCGGGGGACGGGGCGGTGCCGAGCTCCACGAAGCCGATGCCGGTGGGCTCCTTCGCCTTGGCGCGGATCGTCAGCTTGCCGGGGTTCATCACGAACTGGCCCATCGCAGCGCCGATGGTCTTCGCCGCCGGTCCATTGCCGAGGATCACCGGCACGCCGAGCACGCTCGCGGTGACGTATTCCTTGCGCAATTCGTCGGGCTTGAGGCTCAGCTCCTTCGCCTGCGCGGCGAGGAAGCGCTCGAACAGGCCGCTGTTCTCCACCGTCAGGTCGAGGGTGCGGGCGTTACCCGAGAAGAGCAGCATCGTCTGCGCCGGCACGCTGCCGGAGAACAGTTCGGGGCCGATGCCGCCGAACAGGGCCGCGAGCTTCACCGTGCCGATATCCTTGCCGGAGAGCGTCACGTCACGCAGGGCGACGGTGCGCGCGGCATCGTCCCAGGCGGCGTCGGCCGACATGTCGAAGCTCAGATCGCCATAACCGAAGGCCGGCAGGGCGCCCACCAGCGGCAGGCCGGCGGCCAGGGAGGCGGGCACGTCGAGCCCGGTGAGCGTCAGCCGCGTCGAGGCCGGAGCCCCCTCCACGACCGGGCCCGGCCCGAAGACGCCCCGCCGCAGGACGACGCGGTTCACCTTCGCCGGAATTGGCACCAGGGGATCGCCCGCCTTCGCATCCGGCGCGCGGGCCTCGGCCATCCGCGCGCGGGCGGGCTTGGCGCCCTGCGCCAGCTTCTCGCGCGGCGTGTCGAGGGCGCCGCGCTTCTGCACCGGGGTTTCCGGCGGGAGATCGACGGTGAGGTCGGTGAGGGTGAACGTGCCGAGCCCAGTGGCGAGGCGCCTGGCCTCATCGGCGCCGGGCGTTGTGTCGGGCTTCTCGGCGAGGCGGCGCAGTTCCGCGATGACCGGCCCGAGGCTCGTGCCGGTGAGGGTCAGCCGCCCGAGCCGCGTCCGCGTGACGCCGCTCGCGAGGGAGAACCCCTCGATGCCGACGCCCGCATCGGGTCCGGTGGACGTGTAGAACAGGCGCTCGATCTCCGCGAGCAGGGGCTCGGCGGTGGAATCGCTGATGCTCACGCCCTTGATGTCGACGCTGCCGATCGTCTGCGCACCGAGGATGTCGGCGGCGGCCGAGGCCGAGCGGCTTTGCGTCGCCGGATCGTTCAAGCCGCCCGTGAGGGCGTCGAGGGCGCCGTTCCAGCCACCCGGCACCTGCCGGGCGCCGAGGTCGCGGCCTTCGAGCCGCGTGACCTTCACGGTCGTGCCCTTCTCGTCCGAGATGGCGATGTCGGAGAGTTGCAGGCTGCCGTAGACCCGCAGCACCGGCCCCTTGCCGTCCCCCGCCTCGGTGGCGAGACGCCCGAAGGCGGTGAGGTCGACATCGGTGGCGCGGAAGGCGCCGTAGGTGCCCGCCGCCCCCGGCGAGGCCTTGGTGCCCTTGGACGACAGCGTGACGCCCGAGGCGGTGAGTTCACCGATCCTGCCCGCGCGGACATCCTTCGCGACCACGTCGCGATAGGTCGCGCTCTGGCGCAGGTCGCCGGGGCCGGCATGTTCCGAATCGACCACCGGGGCGGTCAGGCTCGCCGCGTCGAGCCGCGCGAGGCGCGTCGCCCACGGCTCCGGCCCGTCCGGCTTGAGGATCGCGGCGAGGTCGTCCTTCGAGAGGCGCGTGCCGCTCGCCGTCAGCCTCGGCACCTTCACGACCGTGGCGCCGAAGGGCAGCATCACGTCGGTGAGGGTCACATCCTGGACGGCGGCGGCGCCTTCCTGCGCAACCCCCGGCTGCGGGACGACGAGGCCGACCGCCAGCGCGGCAGCGCAGGCCGCGAGAGCCGACCGAAGACGGCGAGCCGCCGGAAAGGTCATGGACAGGTCCGATTTACCGAAGCACGGGCGCGCCTCATCGGGTGGCGCGTTTTACGACGCGACACAATCCCGCGATGGTGGCGTGAGCGTGGCGGACGGGACCTGTCACCCGCCCGCAACGCCGCAAGCCTCGGTTAAAGGGAGAACGAAGTACCGCAACCGCAGGATGCGGTGGCCAGCGGGTTCTCGATCTTGAAGGATTGGCCGATCAGATCGTTCACGAAGTCGATGGTCGAGCCGGCCATGTACTGCACCGAGACCGGATCCACGACCACCGTCGCGCCATCGCGCTCGATGGCGATGTCCTGGTCCTGCCGGTCGCGGGCGATGTCGAAGGAATAGGAGAAGCCGGAACAGCCGCCGCCGTTCACGCTGATGCGGAGCAGCGATCCGGGGGGCTCGCCACCCATGATCTCGTTGATGCGCTTGGCGGCGCGGGGCGTCAGGATAATCTCGGACATCGGTTCAGCCACAGGCATTTCCGCGGCGGCGCGGGACGGCGATTGCCCTGCGCCCTCGGACCACCAAGATATGAGCCTCGGGTCCGTGCTGCAATGCGGGCGCGTGAGGAGCGAGCGTGCAGGATACGAGACGGCCCAACGGCGAGCGGTGGCGGGCACCCTACGCGACGGATCCGGCTGCAACGCGGGGCCGGCTCATCCCCGAGCCGGGTTCGCCCACGCGCAGCGATTTCCAGCGCGACCGCGACCGGATCATCCATTCCACCGCCTTCCGGCGGCTGAAGCACAAGACGCAGGTCTTCGTGCATCACGAGGGCGACCATTACCGCACGCGGCTGACCCATTCCCTCGAAGTGTCGCAGATCGCCCGCGCGCTCGCCCGGGCGCTGGGGCTCGATGAGGATCTGGCGGAAGCTCTCGCCCTGTCGCACGACCTCGGCCACACCTGCTTCGGCCATACCGGCGAGGATGCGCTCGACGCCTGCATGGCGCCGTTCGGCGGGTTCGACCACAACGCCCAGACCCTGCGGATCGTGACCCGGCTGGAGCGCCGCTATGCCGGCTTCGACGGGCTGAACCTCACCTGGGAGACCCTGGAAGGGCTGGTGAAGCACAACGGCCCGCTCCTCACCGCCGAGGGCCTGCCGACCCCGCGCTACGCCGAACGCGGCATCCCGGCGGCGATCCTCGAATACGACGCGGTGAATCCCCTCGACATCGCGCTCCATGCCGGGCCGGAGGCGCAGGCCGCCGCGCTCGCCGACGACATCGCCTATGCCGCGCACGACCTCGATGACGGGCTGCGCGCCGGCCTGTTCGACCTTTCCGACCTCGACGCCGTGCCGTTCCTCGCGGGGCTGCTCGATGAGATCGCCACCCTGCATCCCGGCCTGGAATCGGCGCGGGTGGTCCACGAACTCGCCCGGCGGGTCATCACCCGCTTCGTGGAGGATGTGATCCGCGAGAGCGAACGGCGGATCGCGACCCTGGACCCGAAGACCGTCGCGGACATCCACGCCGCCGGGGCGCCGGTCGTCGCCTTCTCCCCCGCCATCGAAGCGGCGGATGCCGAGGTGATGCGTTTCCTCTGGAAGCGGATGTACCGCGACCCCAGCGTCATGGCCGTGCGCGAGCAGGCCGCCTCCATCGTCTCGGACCTGTTCACCGCCTTCAAGGCCGACCCGTCGCGCATGCCGCCGGAATGGAGCGCCGATCTCGCGCAGGCCTCCGAGCCGCGGATCGCACGGCGCATCGCGGACTACATCGCGGGCATGACCGACACCTACGCCGTGCTCGCCCATCGCAAGCTGTTCGCGGCCACGCCGGAGCTGGAGCGCTCCCCGCCGAGCCGGGGCCTGCCGTTGGCGGAACCCTGAGCGAGACAAGCGCCGGCTCCGCCCCGCTTCACGGCAGGGCGGGGATGGTGTAGCGCGATCCGTTCCCCGAAAGCCTTTTGCACCGACCCATGCCGTCTGCCACGCCGAGCCGCATCGACACCGCCTTCGCCAAGGCCCGCTCCGAAAGCCGTGCGGTGCTCGTCACCTACGTCATGGCGGGCGATCCCGACCCGGAGACCTCGCTGGAGGTCCTGCGCGCGCTGCCCGGCGCGGGGGCGGACATCCTCGAATTCGGTATGCCCTTCACCGATCCCATGGCCGACGGGCCGGCGATCCAGGCGGCGGGCCTGCGCGCCCTGAAGGCCGGGCAGGACGTGGCGAAGACGCTGGGTCTGGTCCGCCGCTTCCGCGCCGAGAACGATACCACGCCGATCGTGCTGATGGGCTACTACAACCCGGTCCACACCTATGGGGTGGATCGCTTCCTCGCCGACGCGGTCGAGGCCGGGATCGACGGGCTGATCGTCGTCGATTGCCCGCCGGAGGAGGATTCCGAACTCTGCCTGCCGGCGCTCGCGAAGGGCATCGCCTTCATCCGGCTGGCCACGCCCACCACCGACGAGCGCCGCCTGCCGGCCGTGCTCGCGAACACGGCGGGATTCGTCTACTATGTGTCGATCACCGGCATCACCGGCACGGCGACTCCCGATTTCGGGCGGGTCGCCGAGGCGGTGGGGCGGATCCGCAAGCACACGGATCTGCCGGTGGTGGTCGGCTTCGGCGTGAAGACCGGCGCCCACGCAGCCGCCATCGCCAAGGGCGCGGACGGGGTCGTCGTCGGCTCGGCGCTGGTCGATGCGCTGCACCGCTCCCTCGACGGCGAGGGCCGCGCAGGCCCCGGCACGGTCGAGGCCGTCACCTCCCTGGTGCGCGAACTGGCCGAGGGCGTCCGCTCCGCCGGCCGCAGCGCCTGAACCCCCTTTCCGCATCGAACGACACGGGCGTTTCAGCATGGTCGAACCGATGAACTGGATCTCGGAGGTCGTGCGCCCCCGGATCAAGACGCTGTTCAAGCGCGAGACCCCGGAGAACTTGTGGGTCAAGTGCCCCGATACCGGCCAGATGGTCTTCCACAAGGAGGTGGAGGCCAACCACTGGGTCATTCCCGGCTCCGAGCATCACCTCAAGATGAGCGCCACGGCGCGCCTCAAGATGATGTTCGACGGCGGCACCTGGATCGACGTCGCCCTTCCCGAGGTGCCGACCGACCCGCTCAAGTTCCGCGACGAGAAGCGCTACGTCGACCGGCTGAAGGACGCCCGCAGCAAGACCGGCCTGCAGGACGCCTTCAAGATCGGCTTCGGCCGGGTCGGCAGCATCCCGATGACGCTGGCCGTGCAGGAATTCGGCTTCATGGCCGGCTCGCTGGGGATGGCAGCGGGCGAGGCCTTCGTGCGCGGCGCGGAGAAGGCCGTCGAGAAGAAGACCCCCTACGTCCTGTTCTCGGCCTCCGGCGGCGCGCGGATGCAGGAGGGCATCCTCTCGCTCATGCAGATGCCCCGCACCACCGTGGCGGTGCGCCGCCTGCGCGACGCGCGGCTGCCCTACATCGTGGTGCTGACGAACCCGACCACGGGCGGCGTCACCGCCTCCTACGCGATGCTGGGCGATGTCCACCTCGCCGAGCCGGGGGCGCTGATCTGCTTCGCCGGCCCGCGCGTGATCGAGCAGACGATCCGCGAGAAGCTGCCGGACGGCTTCCAGCGCGCGGAATACCTGCGCGAGCACGGCATGGTGGATCAGGTGGTGCACCGGCACCAGTTGAAGGACACGATCACCACCCTCTGCGGCCTGCTGATGAACCTGCCCGCCCCCGCGCAGGCCGAGCCGGCCGCGGAACCCGCCTCTGAAATGGCCTGAGGGCCGATGGATTCCTCCGACGCCCTCCTGGCGCGCTTCCTGGCGCTGCACCCTCGCACCATCGATCTGTCCCTCGGGCGGATCGAGCGGTTGCTCGCGCGGCTGAACCACCCGGAGCGGCGCCTGCCGCCGGTGATCCACGTCGCCGGCACCAACGGCAAGGGCTCGACCATCGCCTTCATGCGGGCGATCCTGGAGGCCGGGGGGCTCGCGGCCCACGTCTACACCTCGCCGCATCTGGTGCGGTTCCACGAGCGCATCCGCCTCGGCGCCATCGGCGGCGGGCGGTTCGTGGACGAGGAGACCCTGGCCGACGCGTTCTCCCGCTGCGAGGCCGCCAACGCGGGCGAGCCGATCACCGTCTTCGAGATCACCACCGCCGCCGCGCTGCTGCTCTTCTCCGAGCACCCGGCCGACGTGCTGCTGCTGGAAGTCGGCCTCGGTGGGCGGGTGGACGCCACCAACGTCATCGACCAGCCGGCCTGCGCGGTGGTGACGCCCATCGGCCGCGACCACGCGGAATATCTCGGGGACACGGTGGAATCGGTCGCCACCGAAAAGGCCGGCATCTTCAAGCGCGGCTGCCCGGCGGTGATCGCAGCCCAGGATTACGCCGAGGCCGATACGGTGCTCTGCCGGCAGGCCGAGCGCGTCGGGGCCGACCCGATCATCATCGGCAACCAGGATTTCTCCGTCCACGAGGAGCGCGGGCGGCTCGTCTACCAGGACGAGACCGACCTGTTCGACCTGCCGAGGCCGAAGCTCGCCGGCCGACATCAGCTCGTGAACGCCAGCACCGCCATCGCAGCCCTCCGTGCGGCCGGGTTCGGCGACATCGGCACCGTTGCCCTGGAACGCGGCCTGACGGGCGTCGAATGGCCGGGCCGGCTACAGCGCCTCGGCAAGGGGCGCCTCGCCGCCCTCGTGCCCAGCAGCGCGGAGCTCTGGCTCGACGGCGGGCACAACATGGATGGCGGGCGCATCCTCGCCGCCGCCATGGGCGATCTCGGCGAGCGCAGCGACGCGCCCCTCGTGCTGATCGTCGGACTGCTCGGCACCAAGGACGCCGACGGCTTCCTGCGCCATTTCGTCGGGCTCGCCCGCGCGCTGATCGCGGTGCCGATCTCCGGTCAGGTCGCCGCCCGTCCGCCGGAGGAGGTCGCGGAGATCGCCGAGCGCGCCGGCCTGTCGTCGCGGATCGCCCCGAGCGTCGAGGCGGCTCTGTCGGCCGTAGGCGACATCGCCTTCGAGCGCGCGCCGCGCATCCTCATCTGCGGCTCGCTCTACCTCGCGGGGCAGGTGCTGGCGGCGAACGGCACGCCGCCGACCTGAGCCGCTTTCAGCCCGCCGCGCGCAGCTGGGGCAGGGCCTCGGCGCTCCAGGCGCGCACGTGGGCGTCGATGGCCAGCGCCTCTTCGACATCCGCCGGGGCGTGCGGATAAACCGGCGCGAAATGCGTGCAGGCCCGCTCCACGAGTTCGGCGATGCCGTAGAAGCCGATGCGCCCGCCGATGAAGGCGGCCACCGCTACCTCGTTCGCGGCGTTCATCACGGTCGGTGCGGCGCCCCCGTCGGCCATGGCGGCGCGGGCGATCCGCAGGCAGGGGAAGCGCTCCTCGTCCGCCGCCTCGAAGGTCAGCGCGCCGAGCTTCACGAGGTCGAGCGGCCGCCCGCGCTCGATGCCGAGCCGGTCGCCGAGGCCGAGGCAATGCGAGATCGGCACGCGCATGTCGGGCAGGGCCAGTTCCGCCGTCACCGCCCCGTCGATCCAGTAGACCATCCCGTGGATGACCGATTGCGGATGCACCACCACGTCGAGCCGCGCCGGCTCGATGCCGAAGAGGTGGTGCGCCTCGATCAATTCCAGCCCCTTGTTCATCAGGGAGGCGGAATCGATGTTGATCTTCATGCCCATCGACCATGTCGGGTGGGCGGCGGCCTCGGCGGGCGTCGCGGCGGCGATGCGCTCCCGCGTCCAGGTGCGGAACGGGCCGCCGGACGCGGTGATCATCAGCGTACGCACGTCGTCCAGGGGCCGCCCGTGCAGGGCCTGCGCGAGGGCGTCGTGCTCGGAATCCATCGGCCAGATGGTGGCGCCGTAGCGCTTGGCGTCGCGCATGAACGCGTCGCCCGCGCAGACCAAGCTCTCTTTGTTGGCGAGCGCCACCGTGCGTCCGAGGCGCAGGGCGGCATGCGTCGGCTTGAGGCCGGCGGCTCCGCTCACCGCCGCGACCACGATGTCGGCATCGCGCGCGACGGCCTCGAGCACGGCCCCCTCCCCCGCGCCGTTGGCGATGCCGCTGCCCGACAGCGCCTCGGCGAGCGCTGGGCCGGCGGCCGGGTCGGCGAGCGCCGCGAAGCTCGCGTTCAGCTCGCGGGCGACCTTGGCCAGCGCCGCCGCGTCGCGCCCGCCCACCACCGCGCCGGTGCGGAAGCGGTCCGAATGCTGTGTCAGCAGGTCGGCGGTGGAACGGCCGATGGAGCCGGTGGCCCCGAGTACGGTGACGGTCTGCGTCACGGGCGGAACTCCTGAGATATTAGCCGATCAGGCCATACCCGCGCAGGGCGAGATAGAGTCCCGCGAGCACGGCGACGGCGAAAAACCCGTCGAGCCGGTCCATCACCCCGCCATGGCCGGGGATGATGCGGCTCGAATCCTTCACGCCGTGGCGGCGCTTCAGCCACGATTCGTAGAGGTCACCCGCCTGGGACAGCACGGAGGCCAGCGCGCTCACGCCCGCCACCACCGGCAGGGAGGCGCCGCGCGGCAGGGTCATCCCCATCAGGTCCGCGCCGACAGCGACCAGCGTCCCGGCGGCGACGGCGCCGAGAAGGCCACCCAGAGCACCCGACCACGTCTTGTTGGGCGAGACCCGCCGCATCAGCTTCGGCCCGCCGAGGCGGCGCCCGACGAAATAGGCGGTGATGTCGGTCGCCCAGACCACCGCGAACATCCAGATCGGCCCGATCAGCGCCAGGGTGGCGTCGTCCCGCAGGGCGGTCGGCACCGCCGCGATCACCCCCGCGCAGAGGAGGCCGACCAGCGCCCTCGCCCGCCCCGCGCCGGTGCGCGCGACGGTGGCGCAGGCCGCCGCCCCGAGGACGAGGATCGCAGCACAGGCAACAGCAGGGGCGTTTTGCTGGAGGGCCAGAACCATCGCGGCCAGCGTTGCGGCGCCCAGCGCGATCAGCACCTCGCGCGGCTCGACGCGGCTCATGACGATCCATTCGCCGTATCCGGCGATGCCGGCCACGAGCCACACGGCCGCGAAGGCCCATCCGCCCTGGATCAATGCCGCAATGACGGCGGCTCCCAGGACGATCCCCGAGGCGACGCGCAGCCACAACTCCCGGCGCGAGCGGCGCACGGGAGCGATGGGCGCGGCCGAAACCGCCTCGGCCGGGACCACGGTCACGCCGGCCTCAGACCTGCATGATTTCCTTTTCCTTCGACGACAGCACGCCGTCGATCTCGGCGATGTGGGAATCCGTGACCTTCTGGACGTCGCCGGCCTGACGCTTCTCGTCGTCCTCGGAGATGGCGCTGTCCTTCAGGAGCTTCTTCAGGTGATCGAGCCCATCGCGGCGGACGTGGCGCACGGCGACGCGGGCCTCCTCCGCATACTTGTGCGCGACCTTCACCATTTCCTTGCGGCGCTGCTCGTTCATCTCGGGAATGCGCAGGCGGATCGTCTGCCCTTCCGTCTGCGGATTGAGGCCGAGGTCGGACTCACGGATCGCCTTCTCGACGGCGCTGACCATGCTGCGGTCCCAGACCGAGATGGACAGGAGACGCGGCTCCGGCACGCTCACCGTCGCCACCTGGGACATCGGCGTCATCGATCCGTAGGCATCGACCTGGATCGGATCGACCAGACCCGGCGTGGCTCGGCCGGTGCGCAGGGAGCCGAGATCCTTCGAGAGAGACGAGACGGCGCCCTGCATACGGCGCTTGATGTCGTTGAGATCGAATTCCGGAGTGGCCATGGCGTCAGGTCCCTACGGGCATGGTGGAAAGGGGGCGCAGCGCAGGGCGCGCGATCGCGGCCTCAATGGACGAATTTTTTCTCGCCCGCAAACGCCGGGTTGCAGCATCCCCAGTGTTAGGGGATCACATGGGTCGAAGGGGCGTCACCCGACAGGATCGCGGCGATGGAACTCGGCGCGTGGACCGAGCCGACCACGATCGACAACCGGCTCTCGCGGGCGAGCGCGAAGGCGGCGGTGTCCATCACCTTCAGGTCGCGGGCGATGGCCTCGTCATGGGTGATGCGGTCGTAGCGGACGGCGTTGGGGTCCTTCTTCGGATCGGCCGAATAGACCCCGTCCACCTGCGTCGCCTTCAGCACGGCATCGCAGCGCAACTCGGCGGCGCGCAGAACGGCGGCGGTGTCGGTGGTGAAATACGGGTTGCCGGTGCCGCCCGCGAGGACCACCACCTGCCCCTTGTCGAGGTGGTGCAGGGCCGGCTGCCGGGCATAGGTCTCGCAGATCGTCGGCATCGACACGGCCGACATCGTCCGCGCCTGCACGCCCGCTGCGTTGAGGGCGGTCTCGATGGCCAGCGAGTTCATCACCGTCGCCATCATGCCCAGCGAATCGCCGGTCGCCCGGTCGATCCAGCCGGCCGCCGAGATGCGCGCGCCACGGATCATGTTGCCGCCGCCGACGACGATGGCGATCTCCAGCCCCTTCTCGATGGACCGGGAGATGTCCTCGGCCAAAGCAGCCAGGGTCGGGGGATGCAGCCAATAGCCATCGGGGGCCGCCAGGGCTTCGCCGGAGAGCTTCACGAGCACACGACGAAAGGGCGTCGATGCGGGCATCTGGAGTCCTCGTGACAGCCCGAACCGCCGGGCGGCAGCTTCTACGCCAGACCCCGCTCGCGCGTCGAGGGCAGCACAGACGAAATCACCGGACTGCCTGGGCAGCCCGGTGATGAAGTGGTGGACCCGTCGAGGGGAAGCCGGCCCGGAGGGCCGGGTGGTGTCAGTGGCTGGAGACGAAATCCAGCACGCCCGCGGCCGTCATGAAAAGGCCGGAAGCGAAGACACCGATCATGAGGTAGCTGAAGCTCTTTGCCATGAGCCCAAGGTAGGGGTCCGGCCATGGTCACGCTGTGCGTCGGGGCACGTGCCAGGGCGGATTATTGCACCGCACAAAAACGACACGCGCGAGTGCGCAGAACAGAGCCCGCCGGGGGCGACCCGGCGGGCTTCGCAACGATCCGCGAGGGATCCGTTCGGATCAGGCGCGACCGGCCTGCTGGGCGACCTCGGTCGCGAAGTCCGGGCCTTCTTCCTTCTCGATGCCCTCGCCCAGCGCATAGCGGACGAAGCCCTTCAGGGTGACGGGGCCGCCGACCTTGCCGGCCGCTTCCTTCAGCACCTGGGAGACGGTCTTCGAGCCGTCGTGCACGAAGGGCTGCTCCAGGAGAGTGACCTCCTTGTAGTAGGACTTCAGGCCGCTCTCGATGATCTTCTGCATGACGTGATCCGGCTTGCCGGCGTTCTTCTCACGCAGGATGTTCGACTCGCGCTCCACGGTCCCGGCATCGACGCCGGAGGCGTCGAGAGCCACCGGGTTCGTTGCCGCGACGTGCATCGCGATCTGGCGGCCGAGCGTCGAGAGGGCGTCCACGTCCCCCTCAGACTCGAGGGCCACGAGCACGCCGATCTTGCCGAGGCCGTCGGCGATCTGGCTGTGGACGTAGCTGGCGATCACGCCCTTCGTCACGTCGAGCTTGGCGACGCGACGCAGGTTCATGTTCTCGCCGATCGTGGCGATCAGGCTCTGCAGCTGGGCCGAGACGGTCTCGGACGAACCGGGGAAGGTCGCGTTCTGCAGGCCTTCGAGGGTGCCGTCGGTGTTGAGGGCGATCTTGGCGGCCTCGCGGGCGAAGGCCTGGAAGCCGTCGTTGCGGGCCACGAAGTCAGTCTCGGAGTTCACCTCGACGATGGCGGCGTGGTGCCCGGCGGACTCGACGGCCACAAGGCCCTCGGCGGCGACGCGGCCGGCCTTCTTGGCGGCCTTGGCGAGACCCTTCTTGCGCAGCCAATCGACGGCGGCCTCGATGTCACCCTGCGTCTCGGCGAGGGCGCCCTTGCAATCCATCATGCCGGCGCCGGTCTTCTCGCGAAGCTCCTTCACCATCGCGGCAGTGATGTTGGCCATGGCCGGTTCCTTTCGTGCGGTTGAGGGCGGTTCGATGACAGAGGCCCGGCGCTCGGGGCGAGCGGCCGGGCCCGGTAGGCTGGGGTGTGCGACCGGCCGATGACGGCCGGTCCACGCTCCGGTCGGATCAGGCCGCGGCGGCGGCCTCGACGAAGCCGCGGGCCTGCGAGACCCACGAATCGCGGTCGATGCGGCCGTTGAGCTTCAGGTCGGCATCGACCTTGGCGACTTCCTCGGGGGTCATCGCGGCGATCTGCCAGTAATGGTAGATGCCGGCATCGTTGAGCTTCTGGACGATCTGCGGACCGGCGCCGTTCAGCTTGGTCAGGTCGTCGGGGGCGCCGCGCGGGGCGGCGAGAAGCTCGAAATGCTCGGTCGACTCGGCGAGCATCGCCACGTCGGCCGGATCGAGGGAGTCGGTCGCCACGGAGGCCGGGGCGGAGTCGTCGTTGGCCGGCAGCTCTTCGGCCATCGGCTCCTCGGAGGCGCCGAGGTCGACGCCCGACGAACCCTGGGCACGCGAGATGCCGTCGATGGCAGCGCGGGCGATCAGGTCGCAGTACAGCGCGATGGCGCGGCCCGCGTCGTCGTTCGCCGGCACGACGTAGGTGATGCCGTCGGGGTTGCAGTTGGTGTCGACCACGGCGGCGACCGGGATGCCGAGGCGGTTCGCCTCCTTGATCGCCAGCTGCTCCTTGTTGGTGTCGATCACGAACAGCAGGTCCGGCACGCCGCCCATGTCCTTGATGCCGCCGAGCGCCTTCTCGAGCTTGTCCTTCTCACGGGACAGCATCAGGCGCTCCTTCTTGGTCAGGCCCGGGCCGCCGGTCTCCAGCGTCTCGGAGACCTTGCGGAGGCGCGAGATCGAGCCCGAAATCGTCTTCCAGTTGGTCAGCGTGCCGCCGAGCCAGCGGGAGTTGACGTAGTACTGGGCCGAACGGCGGGCGGCCTCGGCGATCGTGTCGGCGGCCTGGCGCTTCGTGCCGACGAACAGCACGCGGCCGCCACGGGCCACGGTGTCGCTCACGGCCTGGAGGGCCTGATGCATCGCCGGGACGGTCTGGGCGAGGTCGATGATGTGGATGTTGTTGCGGGTGCCGAAGATGTAGGGCTGCATCTTCGGGTTCCAGCGGTGCGACTGGTGCCCGAAGTGAGCGCCGGCTTCGAGCAGCTGACGCATGGAAAAGTCGACGGCCATCGTAAATCTCTCTCCGGTTAAATCCGCCGCGGAGGGTTGCGACCGGCCTCAAGCCGGCCACCGGAAACGCCCCATTGAATCATGGGGCCGGCTCCGCGTGTGGGATGGGTCGGGCGGTTAGCAGAACCACCCGGCGGTGGCAAGTCTGTGGAGGATTTGGACTACTTCGTCCGGAGCATTCCCGGTCCCTCGCAGGCGATCTTGCAGCCCGTGGGTTCGGCAGCACATAACAAGATGCCATGACCGCCGTCGCCTTCGACACCCTCCGCTTTGTTCGCGCCCTTCGCGAGAAGGCGAAGCTTCCCCCTGAACAGGCCGAAGGGCTGGCCGACGCCATGTCGGAAGCCCTGCAGGGCGATCTCGTCACCAAGTCCGATCTACGCGCCGAGTTGGCGGAGACCCGCTCAGAGATCATCCGCTGGGTCGCGGGCCTCATCGGCTTCCAGACGCTGGCGATTCTTGGCGCGGTGCTCGCCTTCGTCAAAGTCCTGCACTGAACAGCGCGGCGATCTCCGCCTCCCCAAGGACGCGGAATTCTCCCGCCGGCAGGTCGCCGGGCAGGTCGAGGCCGCCGACCCGGTCACGGTGCAACGCCTCCACATGGTTGCCGAGCGCCGCGAACATCCGGCGCACCTGATGGTAGCGGCCCTCCGTCAGCGTAACCGCGCAATGGGTCGCGTCCTGCGTCTCCATCGCAACCGGCAGGAGGGGCCTGTCCTCCCCGTCGAGCATGAGCGTGCCGGCGGCGAGCGCGGCCTCCTCGTCGCCCCGGAGCGCCCGGGCGAGCGTCACTCGATAGCGCTTGGCGACGTTGGCCTTCGGCGAAATGATCCGGTGCAGCAGGGCGCCGTCGTCGGTGAGCAGCAGCAGGCCGGACGTGTCCTTGTCGAGCCGCCCCACCGTCGAGAGGGGCGGGTCGCGGTGGCGCCAGCGCTCCGGCAGCAGCCCGTAGACCAGCGGCCCCGCCTCCTTGTGCGAGCAGGTGACGCCCACCGGCTTGTGCAGCAGCAGGCACAGGCCGGGCAGCGGATCGAGGGGTTCGTCTTCCACCGTGAGACGGGCCGGCAGGTCCGGCGTCAGGGCGATCCGCTCGCCGGCATCGGACAGGGCCGCGCCGTCGAGGCGGATCTCGCCCATCCGCGCGAGGGTCTGGATCTCCCGGCGGGAGCCGTAGCCAAGATTGGCCAGCAGCTTGTCGAGGCGGACGGCCTTGCTCACCGCCTTGCCTCGAACACCTTGTAGCCGCCCTCCTGCGCCACCGTCTCGACGCTGCGGAACCGCTCACGCAGGGTCGCCTCGTAGGGCAAGTGCGCGTTGGCCACGAGCCACAGCGTCCCGCCCGACCTGAGGGAATCGGCCGCCCGCTGGATGAAGGTCTTGCCCAGCGCCTGATCCTCGGCGCCGCCGTCGTGGAAGGGCGGGTTGCTCACGGCGAAGTCGAGGCCGGTGGGCAGGGCCGATGCCGCCCGAAGGTCCCCCCAGACGATCTTCGCGCGCGGATCGGAGACGTTGCGCTTGGCCATCTCGATGGCCCGCCGGTCCAGGTCGATCAGGGTGATCTCGGTGACGGCGGAGGAGCCCAGCACCATCCGGCCGAGCAGGCCGAGGCCGCAGCCGAGATCGACGCCGCGCCCCTTGAGCGCCGGCAAGCGGGTCATCAGCAGGGCCGTGCCCGGATCGAGCCTGTCCCAGGAGAAGACGCCCGGCTGCGTGCACAGGGCGAGGTTGTCGATGTGGCGCGGCCCACCCTCGTCGATGGCGACCCCGAGCCCCGCCGGCTCGGGCGGGCGGGCGACGGTGCAGATGCGGTGGTGGCGCTTCGGCATGTCCGACGGCACGCAGCCGAAGCCGGCGAGTTCCTTAGCGAGGCGCGCGCCGCCGCGATCCTTCGGCGCCAGCGCCGTCAGCCGCGCGCCGGGCGCGAGGGCGCGGAGCGCATGGGCGAGGACGTAGCGGCGCTCGATCGTGCCGGCCGGCGCGTACACGGTCGCACCTTCGAGGCTCGCATCCGCAACGTCTTCGAGACGCGACGAACCGACGATGACGGGCGAGACCTGCAGGGCCGCGTCGGGTGTTTCGGCAAGGTCGACGGGAGGCAAGCCGTAGACGGCGTGGGACATGGTGCGAGGGCTATCGAGTAAACATTCGGGGAAACATCACCCCCGCACGCAGTCCGTGAGCGCGTTCGCCAGACAGGGAATCGGGGGGATGACTCCCTGATACACCGGGCGCCCCTCGCTGCCCAGCACGGGGGCGGATCAGCCGCGGGGGAATTCGAGACCCATCTCGCGGTAGCGCGCGGGATCGTCGGCCCAGTTCTCGCGCACCTTCACGTGCAGGAACAGGTGGACCGTCGCCTCCGCCGCCTCGGCGATCTCGAGGCGCGCGGCCTGACCGATGGAGCGGATGGTCTGGCCGTTCTTGCCCAGAACGATGGAGCGCTGGCTCTCGCGCTCCACGAAGATTGTCTGCTCGATCCGCACCGACCCATCGGTCTTCACCTGCCACTGGTCGGTCTCGACCGTGGAGCGATACGGCAATTCCTCGTGTAGCCGATCGTAGATTTTCTCGCGGGTGATCTCGGCGGCGAGCATCCGCAGGGGCGCGTCGGAGACCTGATCCTCCGGGTAGAGCCACGGGCCGGCGGGCATCCGCGCCGCCAGCGCCTTGCGCAGGTCGCCGATGCCGTCGCCCTTCAGGGCCGAGATCATGAAAGTCTCGGCGAAGGGCGCCGCCTCGTTCAGCTGCGCGGCCAGCGCCAGCAGCCGCTCACGCGGGATCAGGTCGATCTTATTGAGGATCAGCAGCTTCTCCCGCTTCACGTCCTTGAGACGCGAGAGGATGGCCTGCACCTCCTCGTCCACGCCCTTGCGGGCATCGACCAGCAGGCACACCGCGTCGGCATCGGCGGCGCCGCTCCAGGCGGAATGCACCATCGCCCGGTCGAGCCGGCGCTTGGGGGCGAAGATGCCGGGCGTGTCCACGAGGACGATCTGCGCCGCGCCCTCCATCACGATGCCGCGCACCAGGGCGCGGGTGGTCTGCACCTTCCGCGACACGATGGAGACCTTCGTGCCGACGAGGCTGTTGAGCAGCGTCGACTTGCCGGCATTCGGAATGCCGATCAGCGCGACGAAGCCTGCCTTCGAATCGGCCGGCGTGCCGGGCAAGGGCGTGGGCGTGAGCCCCACGGGGTCGGGGGTATCCTGATCGGTCATGTCGTCTCCGCGGCGGCTTCACCGACCGCATGGATGCCTTCGCGGGCGAGCAGCGCCCCGGCGGCGGCCTGCTCGGCCACACGCTTCGAGGTGCCCTCACCGTAGCCGGGTTCCAGCCCCTCGACCTGCACCGCCATGCGGAAATGCGGGGCGTGATCGGGGCCGGTGCGTTCCACGACGGCATAGGTAGGAATCGGCAGGCTTCGGCTCATGGCCCATTCCTGCAGGGTCGATTTCGCGTCGCGCCCGCGCGGGGCGGTGCCGGGCTCGGCCGGGCGGAAATGCGCTTCCACGATGGCGCGGGCCGCATCGAAGCCGGCATCCAGATAGACGGCGCCGAGGATCGCCTCGCACACGTCGGCCAGGATGGTCTGGTTGCGGCGCCCGCCCCCCATCACCTCGCCCTGGCCGAGAATCAGGTGCGCGCCGACGCCCCAAGTGCCGGCCACGGCCGCGCAGGTCTCCCGCCGTACGAGGCCGGCGAGCTGGCGCGAGAGGTCGCCCTCGTCGGCATCCGGCAGGGCGGCGTAAAGGCCCTCCGCCACCGCCAACCCGAGCACCCGGTCGCCCAGGAATTCGAGCCGCTGGTAGCTGCCGTTGCGGCCGGCGGCCTTGCTGGTGTGGGTCAGCGCGCGGGTCAGGAGCTCCCTGTCCGCGAAAACATGGCCGATCTTCTGCTCGAGTTCGGCGAGCGGCGGGCGCGGCTTGTGCGCTCGCTTGGCCCGCGCCGAGACGCGCGGAAGGGGTGTCGCGTCCGCGCTCAATGGATCGTCGAGAACAGGCGCGTCCAGCGCACGTGGGCGGGCCAGTTCCAGATCTGCCAGGCCGGCGTACCCTCGTCGATGGAGAAGAAGATCATCTCGGCGCGCCCGACGAAGTTGGCGAACGGCACGTAGCCGACATTGGCGAGGTCCCGCGAATCGGTGGAGTTGTCGCGGTTGTCGCCCATCATGAAGTAATGGCCGGCGGGGACGGTGTACAGTTCCGTCCGGTCCCAGAAGCCGTTGTCCCCATCCCGCTCGATCACCCGGTGGGCCACGCCGCCGGGCAGGGTCTCCATGTACTGGGGCACCTTGGTCGGCTGGCCGTAGGCGTCAGCGGTCTCGTAATCGGCGATGCGCTCGCGCTTCACCGCCTGGCCGTTGATGTTGAGGACGCCGTCGATCATCTGGATCTTGTCGCCCGGCAGGCCGATCACGCGCTTGATGTAGTCGGTCGCATTGTCCTTCGGCAGCTTGAACACGGCGATGTCGCCGCGCTTCGGCTCGGCCGCCCAGACCCGACCCTTGGCCTCGATCGGAATGTATTCCGAGAGCGGCAGCGAGAACTTCGAGTAGCCGTAGGAGTATTTCGAGACGAACAGGTAGTCGCCGATCAGCAGCGTCGGCACCAGCGAGCCCGAGGGGATGTTGAACGGCTGGAACAGCAGGGTGCGGACCACGAGCGCGATGAGCAGCGCCTGGATACCGACCTTCAGGGTCTCGCGGATGCTCGCCCAGGTGCCGGTATCGGCCGGCTTGGCGAGCGACTTGCCCTCGTGATTCACGCGCACGTTCCTACTGATCGACCGGGTCCGCCGTCCGGCGCCCGGGAGGTGACGCCGAGGGCGGCTTTTGCGCCATCCATTCGCGAGGATTGCGCCGCCATCGTGTCCGCTGGGTGCGGCGATCTAAACCATGCGAAGCCCCCCGGCAACGCGCGGAGGTCCCATCCTAATCCCGCAGGGCCTCAATGACCACGAAGGCCTGCGCCAGCGGCGGGTCGTCGGTGAGGCTCACATGGATCCGCGCCGCGTGCCCCTCGGGGACCATCGCCGCCAGCCGCTCGGCCGCGCCGCCGGTAAGGCGCAGGGTCGGCTGACCGGAGGGGAGGTTCACCACCTCCATGTCCCGCCAGAACACGCCCTCGCTCAGGCCAGTGCCCAGCGCCTTGGCGCAGGCCTCCTTGGCGGCGAAGCGCCGGGCATAGCCCTCCGCGCGGGCCTTGCGTCGGTCGCAGCGGGCGCGCTCGCCCTCCGTATAGACCCGGTGCGTGAAGCGCTCCCCGTGCCGGGCCAGGGTCTTCTCGATGCGGCGGATGTCGCAGAGGTCGGAGCCGATGCCGAGAATCATCCGCGCGCCCTGTCCATCGCCGCGCGCATGTCGCGGATCGCCTGGGGGAGGCCGACGAAGATCGCGTCGGCGATGAGCGCGTGGCCGATGTTGAGTTCGCGGATCTCCGGCACCGCCGCCACCGGCCCGACGCTCTCCGTCGTGAGCCCGTGCCCGGCATGGATCTCCAGCCCGAGGCCATCGCCGTGCGAGGCCGCACGGCGGATGCGCGCGAGTTCCCGCTCGACTTCCGCCCGGTCGCCCGCCACGGCGGCCTCGCAATAGCTGCCGGTGTGCAGTTCCACGACCGGCGCCCCCAGGGCATGGGCGGCCTCCATCACCGCCGGCTCCGGCTCCACGAACAGCGACACGCGGATGCCCGCCTCCGCGAGGGCGCGGATGCGGGGGGCGAGGTGCGCGCGCCCGCCGACGATGTCGAGCCCGCCCTCGGTGGTGCGCTCCTCGCGCTTCTCCGGCACGAGGCAGGCGGCATGTGGCCGGGTGGCGATGGCGAGGGCGACCATCTCGTCGGTCGCCGCCATCTCGAAGTTCAGCGGCACGGTGAGGGCGGTTTTCAGCGCGGCGATGTCGGCATCGCGGATATGGCGGCGATCCTCGCGCAGGTGGGCGGTGATGCCGTCGGCCCCGGCCTCCACGGCGAGGCGCGCCGCGCGCACCGGATCGGGATAGGTGCTCCCCCGCGCGTTGCGGACGGTGGCCACGTGATCGATGTTGACGCCGAGGCGGAGCGGATGGGCGGGCATGATCGTCTTCGGTCGTTGCGCTGGGGCCTTACCTGTCGGCTTGCGCGCCTCTTCGCAAGGCCGCGCGACAGGCTCTCGGACTTGCGCCATGCGGCCAAACGGTCTAAGGGCGCCCCTTGCGTTCGCTCCGGCCGGGGGCTGAACGGACGGTGCCGTTCGCGGCATAGGGGTTCGCCCCGTCGTCCCGTGTCTCCGCCTTCGATCAACCGCTCGGGCCTTACATCGGCTCGAAGGGCTTGGCGCCGAGCAGACGTGAAAGTGAACCGGCCCGGACATGCCGCGCAAGCGGTCGGGCCTCCTTTGACCATGAAAGGCCCGGAATGCCTCTCTACGAGCACGTGCTCCTGGCGCGCCAGGATGTGACGTCCCAGCAAGTCGAGACGATGATCGACACCTACAAGGGCGTCATCGAGCAGAACGGCGGGCGTCTCGAGAAGATCGAGATGTGGGGCGTAAAGTCCCTCGCCTACCGCATCAAGAAGAACCGGAAGGCGCATTTCGCCCTCCTCAACATCGACGCGCCGCCTGCGGCGATCGCCGAGATGGAGCGCCAGATGCAGATCTCGGAAGACATCCTGCGTTTCATGACGGTGCGGGTCGAGGAACTCGATTCCGAGCCGTCCGCGATGATGCAGAAGCGCGACCGCGACGACCGCAAGGATCGTGAGCGTGGCCGGCGTCGTGACGACGACGGCTTCGGCGGCGGCGGCGGTGGCGGCTTCGGCGGGGAGAACTGATCATGGCTTTCGGTGCTGGTGGTGGCGGCGGTGGCCGTCGTCCGTTCTTCCGTCGTCGCAAGACCTGCCCGTTCTCCGGCGCCAACGCGCCGAAGATCGACTACAAGGACGTGAAGCTCCTCTCCCGCTACGTGTCGGAGCGCGGCAAGATCGTCCCGTCCCGCATCACGGCGGTGTCGGCCAAGAAGCAGCGTGAGCTCGCCCAGGCGATCAAGCGCTCGCGCTTCCTTGGCCTGCTCCCCTACGTGATCAAGTAGGCGACACGAGAACCGCCGGCCCGGCGAACCCGGGCCGGCTCCTTCAGAGCGGCGACCCCGCTCGATCGTTGGGGCAGCGTTCTTCCAGCCCCTAACCCCTCCCTCGCGGGCGGGGGGACAGCGGAACCCATGACCCACAACCTCGTCCTCGGCATCGGCGCGGGCCTCGTCTCCGCACTCCTCTTCGGCGTCCTGCTGAAGGGAACTGGCCTTGCCGTCACCCTCTACCTGCTCGCCCCGCTGCCGATCCTGATCGTCGGCCTGGGCTGGAGCCACCGGGCCGCGCTCGCCGCCGCCGCCACGGGCAGCCTCGTGCTGATGGGGGTGATCCAGCCCTTCATGGGCCTCGCCTTCGCCGCCTACATCGCCCTGCCCGCATGGTGGCTCGCCTACCTCGCGCTCCTCGGCCGCGAGACGCCGGCAGGCCTCGAATGGTACCCGACTGGCCGTCTCCTCGGCTGGATCGCGGCGACCGCCGCCCTCGCCTTCATCTCCATCGCGGTCCTGTCCTCGCCGAACTTCGCGGCCTACGAGGCGCAGCTCCAGAAGCTCTCGCACGCCCTGGTCGAGACGCGCACCGGGACGCCCCGCCCCGCCCCGCAGGCGGACAAGGCCCCCGAAGCGGCGCCCGAGGCGGCACCGGATGACGCGACCAAGGACGATGCCAGCAAGGTCGACGTCACCCGCGACGAGCTGGCCGACGCCTTCGCCACCATCGTGCCGGCGCTCGCCGCGCATGGTTTGGCCATGCTCCTCACCTTCTATCTCTGGGCCGCCGCGCGGATCGTGCGCATCTCCGGCCGGCTGATGCGGCCCTGGCCCGACCTGCCCTCCACGAAGATGCCGCGCTCGTGCCTCGGCGCGCTGGCCTTGGCCGTGCTCCTGAGCTTCGCGCCGGGCTATGCCGGCGTGCTCGGCGTCGCCCTGGTGGGCGCCTTCACCGCCGTCTTCGCCCTGCAGGGCCTCGCCGCCTTCCACGACCGCTCGCGCGGACGGCCGGGGCGCGGGCTGATGCTCTTCGCGATGTACATGGTCCTGTTCGTGACCCAGGGCATCGCCCTGATCGCCCTCACCCTTTTCGGCCTCGCCGATACCGCCCTCGACCGCCGCCGGCCGAAAGGCCCCGTGGCGCCGTGACCCCGGGGCCGTCCGGCCCCACCCTACCCCCCGAAGGAGACAGACAATGGAAGTGATCCTGCTCGAACGCGTCGCCAAGCTCGGCCAGATGGGCGAGACCGTGAACGTCCGCCCCGGCTTCGCCCGCAACTTCCTGCTTGCCCGTGGCAAGGCCCTGCGCGCCACCGAGTCGAACAAGAAGCACTTCGAGACCCAGCGCGCCCAGCTCGAGACCCGCAACCTCGAGCGCAAGAAGGACGCCGAGGCCGTCGCCGAGAAGCTGAACGGCCAGAGCTTCATGCTCATCCGGCAGTCCGGCGAGACTGGCGTGCTCTACGGCTCCGTCTCGACCCGCGACATCGCCGAGATCGTCACCAAGGACGGCTTCTCTGTCGAGCGCGGCCAGATCGTCCTCAACCAGCCGATCAAGACGCTGGGCCTGTTCACCGTGCCGGTGACGCTGCACCCCGAGGTCGAGATCCAGATCACCGTCAACGTCGCCCGGAGCCCGGAAGAGGCCGAGCGTCAGGCTCGCGGCGAGGCGGTCATCGAGCGCGATGCGTTCAACCTCGACGACCTGGGCCTCGAAGTCGGCGCGGCCCTGGCCGATGCCGGCGAGGGTGCGGACGACCGGGGCTGAGCTCTGCACAGCGGTGATTGCGGGGAGAACCGCCGTCACCGCTTGACACGTTCCGTATTTGTTCCAGCATGGATGCCCGCCCGCTTTCGAGTCGGCGGGCATTCGCGCATCCGGGGTGAGACCCTGGAACGCGGTGATCGGCTAAGCTTCGGTCAACCACTCGAGGCGATGGTCGGGATGTGAGATGCGCCGCTCGGGCGCCAGACGGGAGACGTTCCGCCGATGGCACTGCCCAACGCGATTACGGCCAAGCTCGAAGCGGTGAAGGCGGAATACCGCGTCGCCCCGCACAACATCGACGCGGAACAGGCGCTGCTCGGCGCCATCCTCGTGAACAACGACGCCTATTACCGCGTGTCGGACTTCCTCCTCTCCGAGCACTTCATGGAGGATGCCCACCAGCAGATCTTCACCGTCGCGGCCTCGCTGATTAAATCCGGCAAGCTGGCGACGCCGATCACCATGAAGACCTATCTGGGCGATGCCGATTTCGGCGGCCAGACGGTGATCCAGTACCTCGCCCGCCTCGCCGCCGACGCCACCACGGTGATCAACGCGGCCGAGTACGGCCGCACCATCTACGACCTCGCCATCCGCCGCCGGCTGATCGCCATCGGCGAGGAGCTTGTGAACGGCGCCTACGAGGCGCCCGTGGAGCAGGCCCCGCGCGACCAGATCGAAGAGACGGAGCGGCGACTCTACGAACTGGCCGAGGCCGGCAAGTACGATGGCGGCTTCCAGAAATTCTCCGACGCCCTCACCGCCGCCGTGGACATGGCCGCCAAGGCCTACCAGCGCGAGGGCAAGCTCTCCGGCATCGCCACCGGGCTCAGCGACCTCGATGCGAAGATGGGCGGACTGCAATCGTCCGACTTGATCATCCTCGCCGGCCGCCCGGCCATGGGTAAGACCTCGCTCGTCACCAACATCGCCTTCAACGTCGCCAAGGCCTACCGGGGCGAGAAGCACCAGGACGGGACGATCCGCACGGTGAACGGCGGCATCGTCGGGTTCTTCTCCCTCGAAATGTCGGCGGAGCAATTGGCGACGCGTATCATCGCCGAGCAATCGGGCGTGCCGTCCTACAAGATCCGGCGCGGCGACATCCGGCCGGAGGACTTCTACAAGATCACCGATGCGGCGCGGGATATGCAAACGATCCCGTTCTACATCGACCAGACCGGCGGCATCTCCATCGCCCAGTTGTCGGCCCGCGCCCGGCGTCTGAAGCGCCAGAAGGGCCTCGATGTCCTGATCATCGACTACCTGCAATTGCTCTCCGGTTCCGGCAAGCGCAGCGACAACCGCGTACAGGAGATGACCGAGATCACCACCGGCCTGAAGGCGCTGGCCAAGGAACTGGCGGTGCCGGTGATCGCCCTGTCCCAGCTCTCCCGTCAGGTGGAGAACCGCGACGACAAGCGCCCGCAACTGTCGGACCTGCGTGAATCGGGCTCGATCGAGCAGGACGCCGACGTGGTGATGTTCGTGTTCCGCGAAGAATATTACGTCGGCAACAAGAAGCCGCGCGAGGGCACGGAGGAGTTCTTCGCCTGGGAGGCCGAGATGCAGCGCGTCCACGGCAAGGCCGAGGTGATCATCGGCAAGCAGCGCCACGGCCCGACCGGCACCGTGGAACTGCAGTTCGACGCGAACATCACCCGCTTCTCGAACCTCGCGCAGGACGATCGCCTGCCCGACCGGATGTAAACGCCTCCCTCACGCGTCTTTGCGAGCGGAGGGACCATGTCCGAACACACCGATCGCCTGAACCGCCGCCAAGCCCTCGCCCTCGCGGCAGGGGGCGCAACCCTGCCCCTCGTGCCGCCCTTTCCTGCGATGGCGGGTGGCAACCCGCCGCCGCGAACGACGTTGCCCGGACGACCGCACGAGGCGGCGCAAGGAGCGACGATGAGCGAGCCGACCCCTCCGACAATGGCCTACTGGCACGTCTACACCGACGCGGACGGGGTGAGCCGGCAGAAGAAGTGTGAGCTGACGCAGTTCAAGTTCGAGGGCGTCGATCCTCAGACCGCGCCGCAATGGAACGACAAGCAGGAGAAGACCGAAGCCGGCGTCACCTTCACCGTCCTGCCGGTCGGCTGGGTCGGCAAGTGGCACGAGAATCCCCGCCCGCAATGGATCGCCATCCTCTCCGGCCGGTGGTTCGTGGAGACCATGGACGGCACCCGCGTCGAGATGGGGCCGGGCGAACTGATGATGGGCGAAGACCAGAACACCAAGGAGCGCGACGGCAAGAAGGGCCATCTCTCCGGCACGGTGGGCAACGAGCCGTGCGCGATGATCGTCACCGGGCTCGAAGTGACGCCGACGGTCAACCAGCCCGGCCGCTTCAAGTAAGCGCCGCGCCATGGATGGGTACGAACTGACCCAGCCGCGCTTCAAGCGCTGCGTGCTGCCGAACGCGGAACTGGAAAAGCTCGCCGAGGGCTTCCGCTGGACGGAAGGCCCGGTCTGGTTCGGGGACCGGGACGAGTTCCTGTTCTCCGACCTGCCGAACAACCGGGTGATGCGCTGGAGCGAGGGCGGCGGCCTCAGCGTCTTCCGCCGGGACAGCGACTTCGAGAACGGCCACACCCGCGACCGCGAGGGGCGGCTGCTCTCCTGCGCCCACCGGGGCCGGCGCATCCACCGCACCGAGCTCGACGGCAGCATCACGTCGCTGGTCGAGCGCCACGAGGGCAAGCGCCTCAACTCGCCGAACGACATCGTCGTGAAGTCGGACGGGACGATCTGGTTCAGCGATCCGCATTACGGGATCCAGACCGATTACGAGGGCGGCAAGCAGGAGGCGGAGCTTCCGGCCAACGTCTACCGCTTCGACCCGCGCGACGGCTCTCTCAGGGTGGTGGCCGACGATTTCCAGGGGCCGAACGGCCTGTGCTTCTCGCCTGACGAGACGCGTCTCTACATCGTGGAGACCGGTCTTCAGTTCGCGGCCGAGCCGGTGCAGCACATCCGCGTCTTCGACGTCGGCGACGACGGGCGGCTTTCCGGCGGACGGGTGTTCTGCACCATCGACCCCGGCAACGCGGACGGCATCCGCTGCGACGAGGACGGCAATCTCTGGTCGAGCGCCGGAGACGGGGTGCATTGCCTCGATCCCGGCGGCGAGTTGCTGGGCAAGATCTTCGTGCCCTCCACCGTGGCGAATTTCACCTTCGGCGGTCGCAACCGAAGCCGCCTGTTCCTCTGCGCGTCGCACACGGTCTACGCGATCTACACCAACGTGCGCGGGGCGAGCCGGCCGTGAACGGCATCCGCGCGATCCTGCGCTGCGACCGCACCGTCGCCGACCTCGACCGGACGGAGCGCTTCTACCGCGACCATCTCGGCTTCGAATCCGAAGCCCCGCCGGAGCCGGTGCCTCCGGCGGAGGCCGAGGCGCTGGGCCTGTCGGGCCGGCGGCTGCGGATGCGCCTCGGGGAACAGCATGTGGCCTTCGTGCAGGCCGATCCACCGGGCGCCCCCTACCCTGCCGGGGCGGATGCGACCGATCCGGTGTTCCAGCACCTTGCCCTCGTCGTGCGCGACATGGCGGCGGCGACGCGCGGGCTCGTGGCCGAGCCGATCAGCCAGGGCGGGCCGCAGGTGCTGCCGCCCTCCACCGGGGGCGTCGTCGCCTACAAGTTCCGCGACCCGGACGGGCACCCCCTCGAACTCATCCACTTCCCCGGCGGCGAGCCCGCCGCGCGCTGGGCGGACGCCCCCGGCCTGTTCCTCGGCCTCGACCATTCGGCCATCACTGTCACCGACCGCGACGCCGCCATCGCCTGCCTCGAAGGGCTCGGCCTGACGGTCTCGGAGCGGGGGCTGAACCAGGGGCCGGAGCAGGCGCGGCTCGACGGCCTGCCCGATCCGGTCGTGGACGTGATCGCCCTGGCGCCCCCCGTGCCCGCCCCGCATGTGGAGCTTCTGCACTACCGCGCCCCGGCGCGGAGCCGGCCGGCGCAGACCTATGGACCGTCCGACCGGGCGAGCACGCGGTTCGTCGTCTCGGCCGACGATCCGGCTGCTCTCACGGGATCGTTACGCGGCGCGCGGCTCTCCTCGGACGGCAGTGCCTGCTACGGGACCGGGCCGGACGGACACGGGTTCCTGATCCTGCGCCGGGGTTGACGGCGCGGGCCTGCGGCGCCACTCCCGCCGCGGAGATCCAGCCCATGCCGCTCCTCGCCCTGCCCTTTCCGGCGATCGATCCCGTCGCCATCGCGATCGGGCCGATCACCATCAAGTGGTACGCCCTCGCCTACATCGCCGGCCTGATCGGCGGGTGGTACTACGCGCGCCGCCTCGTGATGGCCGACCGGCTGTGGGGCGTGGTGAAGCGCCCGGTTCCCACCGACATCGACGATCTCGTCGTCTGGGTGGCGCTCGGCGTCGTCCTCGGCGGACGCATCGGCTACGTGCTGTTCTACAACCTGCCGATGTACATGGCCGACCCGTGGGAGATCCTGGCCATCCGCAACGGCGGCATGTCCTTCCACGGCGGCTTCCTCGGCGCGATCCTCGCCTTCCTGCTGTTCGCGCGCTCGCGCGGGCTCAACGGGTATACGTTGCTCGACATCGGCGCGGTGGTGGTGCCCATCGGCCTGTTCTTCGGCCGCATCGCCAACTTCGTGAACGGCGAATTGTGGGGCCGGGTCGCCCCCGACTTTCCCTATGCGATCGTCTTCCCGACCGGCGGGCCGCTGCCGCGCCACCCGAGCCAGCTCTACGAGGCGGCGACGGAGGGCCTGCTGCTCTTCATCGTCATGGCGGTCTGCGCGCGGCGCTTCGGCTTCCGCAAGCCAGGGCTTCTCGGCGGCATCTTCGTGCTCGGCTACGCCGTGGCGCGGACGGCCTGCGAGTTCTTCCGCGAGCCGGACGCGCAATTGGGCTTCCTGTTCGGCAACGGCCTCGGCCCGATGGGCGGCGGCGTGACCATGGGGATGCTCCTCTGCATCCCGATGATGCTGGTGGGGCTGACCTACATCGTGCTCGCTGCCACGGGCCGCACCCGGCCGAAGCGGACGGCCGCCGCCGCGACGGGCGAGGAGGCGCCGGCCGCGCGCGCCAAGGCGTGACGCCGCTGGGGAGCGAGATCGCGGCTATCGTCCGCGAGACGGGGCCGATCGGCATCGACCGCTACATGGCCCTGTGCCTCGGCCACCCGGTCCACGGCTATTACCGCACGCGCGATCCCCTCGGGGCGCGGGGCGACTTCACCACCGCCCCCGAGATCACGCAGATGTTCGGCGAGCTGGTCGGCGCCTGGGCGGCGTATGTCCACCGGGCCATGGGCGGGCCGGACCCGCTCCTCATCGCCGAACTCGGTCCCGGCCGGGGCACGCTGATGGCCGACGCCCTGCGGGCGCTGGGCGCTGCCGCGCCGGGTGTGCGCATCGCCCCCCATCTCGTGGAGACGAGCCCCGTCCTTCGGCAGGCGCAGGAGAGCCGGCTCGCGGGGGCCGGCGCGACGTGGCACGCCTCCCCCGACACGCTGCCGGACGGGCCGGCGATCCTCATCGCCAACGAGTTCTTCGATTGCCTGCCGGTTCGGCAGTTCGTCCGCGCCCCGGATGGCTGGCACGAGCGGCTGGTGGGCCTCGGCGCCGAGGGCAGCCTCGCCTTCGGCCTCGCGCCGGAACCGACGCCGGGCATCGCCGCGCAGGCGCCGACCGGCGCCGTCGTCTCGGTGCCGGGACCGGGCCTCGATCTCGTGCGCGCCCTCGCCCGCCGCGTCTGCGCGCAGGGCGGCGTGCTCCTCGTCTTCGATTACGGGTATGTCCGCCCCGGCTTCGGCGACACGTTGCAGGCCCTGTCGGGGCATGCCTTCGCCGATCCCCTCGCCGCGCCGGGCGAGGCCGACCTGACCTGCCACGTCGATTTCGCAGCGCTCGCGCTCGCCGCCCGGGAGGCGGGCGCAACGGTCCATGGGCCGACCGATCAGGGCGCGTTCCTGGCCGCGCTCGGCCTGCGCGAGCGCGCCGCGAAACTCCGGCTGCGGGCGGATGACGCCCAGGCCGAGGCCATCGATGCCGCCGTCGCGCGGCTGACGGACGACAGGCCCGAGGGGATGGGCCGGTTGTTCAAGGTGATGGCGGTGGCGGCGCCGGGCCTCGGGCCGCTGCCCGGCATCTCGCCGGGGTGAGGCGCCCCCCGCGCGTGTCGCGGGAGGCGCGTTCGCCAGGGGTTCAGCTCTCGAAGGAGCCGAAACCAGAGTTGGTGTCCTTCGGAGCCTTCTGCCCTTCGTCGTCCGAGACCTCGGCCTTGGGTTCCGGAAGCTCGTAGCAGGGAACCGGCGCCCGCTGTGCGCCCGCGATCTTGTGCGGCGCGGTCTGCTCCTGACGCTCGTTTTCGTCCGTCTGTTGCATGGCGGTCCTCCATGGAAGTGCCGCCGGCCGTAGCCAGCCATGCCCATATAATGCGGCACTGCAACATCGGTATCACATCGCCACGCGCATCGCCTTGGGCTATCCGGGCGTCAGAGTTGACGTGAGGGCGGGGCTATGAGCGCAGGCCAGTTCATCGAGGCACCGGAATTGTCCTCGCATCCGGTCATCCGCCACGCCTTCTTCACCCGCGTCGGAGGAGTGTCGGAGGGAATCTACGCTTCCATGAACGGCGGGCTCGGTTCCAATGACAGACCGGAGGCCGTGGCCGAGAACCGTGGGCGGATGTGCGCCGCCCTTGGCCTGCCCTCCGACCGGTTGGTGAGCCTATATCAGGTCCATTCGGCCGACGTGGTGACGGTCGAGGCGCCCTTCCCCGCCGACGAGCGGCCGAAGGCCGACGCGATGGTGACGCGGGTGCCCGACCTCGCGCTGGGCATCGCCACCGCCGATTGCGGCCCGATACTGTTCGCCGACCCGGAGAACCGCGTGATCGGCGCCGCCCATGCCGGTTGGAAAGGCGCGCTCACCGGGGTGATCGGCGCCACCGTCGCGGCGATGGAAAAGCTCGGGGCGGAACGCTCCTCCATCGTGGCCGTGCTCGGCCCGACGATCAGCCAAGCCAATTACGAGGTCGGCCCGGATTTCATCGCCCGGTTCAAGGCCGAGGCGCCCGGCATGGACGGGTTCCTCGGTCGCGGCACGAAGCCCGGCCACGCGCAGTTCGACCTGCCCGGATTCATCCTGACGCGCCTCAACGAGGCGGGGATCGGCGAGGCCGCCGCCCTCAACCGCTGCACCTACGCGGAACCCGACCGCTTCTACAGTTTCCGCCGGACGACCCACCGCAGCGAGCCCGATTACGGCCGCCTCATCTCGGCCATCGCCCTTACCCACTGACCGGGCGGAACGGGGGGGTGCGACAATCTGTCAAACGGGAAGCCGCAAAAAAAGCGTGGCAGCAAGCGAACCTTGACCATTCGGGTGCGTTTAGAGCGTCAAGGTAACGAGGATAAAGGCGGGCCGCCGCAAGGGGCTGCATCAGCAGCTGGTGGCATCGTCGAGCAAAAGCGACCTCGGAACCGCTGGATCAACCAGTTCGGGCCGGCGCAGCCGGACCACCTTTGAGGACCGTCACCATGAAATTCTTTCTCCGCGCCACCTCCGCTCTCGCCGGCCTCGCCGGCCTGACCGCCGCCGCTTCGGCCGCCGACCTGCCGCGCCGCGCCGCCCCGCCGCCGGTCTTCACCCCGGTGCCGGTCTTCACCTGGACGGGCTTCTACGCCGGTTTCAACGCCGGTTACGGCTTCGACGCCTCCTCCAGCCGCGCCCCGACCGTCG
>NZ_JBBXMY010000023.1:0-58379 GCF_038442315.1 Methylobacterium litchii
CTTTGGCCGCCGCCTCAAGATCCTGCGTGGCCTCACGCCCTACGAGGCTATCTGCAAAGCATGGTCCGCCGAGCCCGAACGCTTCAGGTCAAACCCGCTCCACCAAATGCCGGGACCAAACATCTAGGAAGGAAGCCGAACATGTTCCGCTTCGAGAAGAGGCGCGTCATCACTGGTGCCGGAAGCGGCATCGGCGCCGCCACCGCGAAACGGTTTGCGTCGGAGGGCGCTTCCGTTGTCCTGAACGGCCGGGACCGGGGCAAGCTCGATTGGCGTCCCAGCTCCGAGCCGGGACGCTTCGCGTGCCGGCTTAGTCGCTGAACCCAGCGAGGACGACCTTGCCCCTCGCCTTCCCGCTCTCGATGAGTGCGTGGGCGCGTGCCAGGTTGGCGGCGTTGATCGGACCGAAGGTCTCGCTCAACGTCGTGCGCAGCCGTCCCGCGTCGATCAGGCGGGCAATCTCGGTCAGGATCGCGTGCTGCCGTTCCATGTCGGCGGTCTGGAACAGCGAGCGGGTGAACATCAGCTCCCAGTGCAGCGACAGGCTCTTGGGCTTGAGCGGCATCACATCCAGGGTCTCGGGATCGTCGATCGGGCCGAGGCGACCCTGTGGCGCGAGGAGCTCGATGATCTGCGGGAGATGCGCACCGGTCTGCGTCGTCGCGAACACGAACCCGGGCGCCCCGGGAAGACCGAGCGCCGCCACCTCGGTGGCGAGGGGCTTCGCATGGTCGATCACGTGGTGGGCGCCGAGGTCCCGGCACCATTGCGCCGTCTCGGGGCGCGAGGCCGTAGCGATCACGATGAGATCCGTGAGCTGCCGGGCGAGCTGGATCGCGATCGAGCCGACGCCGCCGGCGCCCCCGACGATCAGGATCGCGGGGGCGGCACCCGGAACGGGCGTGGCGACGTCGAGCCGGTCGAACAACATCTCCCAAGCGGTCAGCGCGGTAAGCGGTAGCGCCGCGGCGGCGGCGAAATCGAGGCTGGCTGGCTTGGCACCGACGAGGCGCTCGTCCACGCACTGGAACGCGGCGTTGCTACCTGGCCGGTCGAGCGCACCGGCATAGAACACCGCGTCGCCGGGCTTGAACAGGTGCGCCTCCGGTCCGACCGAGACCACGGTTCCGGCCGCATCCCAGCCGAGAACCTTCGGCTCGCAACCCTGCTTGTAGGCGCCTTGGCGCACCTTGGTGTCGATTGGGTTCACGGAAACGGCCTGCACGCGTACGAGCAGGTCGCGCCTGGCCGGCACGGGATCGGGAAAGGTGGTGTCGAGGAGGGCGTCCGGCGCATCGATCCGGGCGCCTTCGGTGTAGGTCACAGCACGCATGAGTGTCTCCCAGGATGTCGCAACGGGCGATCCCGCGCCGCCGTCCTAGGCTGCCTCATAGCGTGCCGCCTCCTTTGGCGCAGCGGCATGACGCGCATATTACGCCGCTGCTGCTGAGACGGTAAGGCAGGGGCGAAATGTTGACTCAAAGTAAGCGCTCGGTGACGGCTGCCTTGCGCGGATAGTGGCGCGCTCTGGATACAGGTGCTGGCGTCAGATGGCGCTGTATCGGCCCTGGGTCTGGACCTATGACTTCTCCCTCGCACGTCGTGGTCGCCGGCACGCGCCGGGCGTGGTCGCCGGAGCAGAAGCGGGCGATCCTGGCCGAGGCGGACGTGCCGGGCACGTCGGCCTCGGCGGTGGCACGCCGGCACGGGCTGCATTCCAGCCTGCTGTTTCGCTGGCGCCGCGCGGTCCTGGCTGAACAGCGGGCGGCGGTGGCACCCGCCGGGCCGGCGTTCGTGCCGCTGGCCCTGCCGGCCCCCACGGCCGGCGCGCCCATCGTGCCGGCGGAGCCCGGCCCCATCGAGATCGAGCTGGCCGGCGGCCACCGGGTGCGGGTGCCGGCCGGGACCGACCTCGCACTCCTGCGGGGCGTACTCGCAGCGCTGACCGGCCGATGATCCCGGTCCCCTCCGGCGCGCGGGTGTGGCTGGCCACCGGGCACACTGACATGCGCAAGGGCTTCGACGGTCTGGCCACCCTGGTGCAGGACCATCTCGCCCGCGACCCGTTCTCGGGACAGGCGTTCGTGTTCCGCGGCCGGCAGGGGCACCTGATCAAGGTGCTGTGGTGGGACGGTCAGGGGCTATGCCTGTTCGCCAAGCGTCTGGAGAAGGGCCGCTTCGTCTGGCCGGCCACGGCGGGGGCCGCGGCCGCGCTGACCCCGGCGCAACTCGCGATGCTGCTGGAGGGTATCGATTGGCGGGCCCCCGTGCGCACCGACCGGCCCCGGATCGCCGGCTGAGCGCGGTGGAGTACCGAGGCGGCAGCGTCCGGGCGCATGGATGTGGCGAGCCCCCTCGGTACGGCTTAAGCTGTCTGATCGAGAAGCTGCGCGGCGAACTCGCCCGGCTGAAGCGAGCTGGGTTCGGCACCGCGTCGGAGAGGCTCGGGGGGCGCGTCGAGCAGCTCGAACTGGCCATCGAGACGCTGGAGGTCGACGAGGCCGAACGTCTGGCTGCCATGCCCGCTGTCGCCGGGGCGGTGGAGGCAGCGCGTATCCGGCCGGCGCGGCGGCCTCTGCCCGGGCACCTGCGGCGCGAGAGCATCGTCCACCCCGGCCCCTGCGCCTGCCCAGCCTGCGGCGGTGCGCTGCGGCGGATCGGCGAGGACGTGACCGAGAGCCTCGACTACGTGCCGGGCCGGTTCAAGGTCGTGCGCCACGTGCGCGAGGCCTTCGCCTGCCGGGCCTGCGAGCAGGTGGTCCAGACGCCGGCGCCCCACCACGCCATCGCCCGCGGACGCGCCGGCCCGGGTCTGCTCGCCCACATCGCGGTGGCCAAGTTCGACGACCACCTGCCGCTCTATCGCCAAGCCGAGATCTACGCCCGCGACGGGGTCGATCTGGCCACCTCGACGCTCTCGGGTTGGCTGGGCGCGACGGCCGCGGCGGTGATGCCGCTCGTCGACCTGCCGCGGCGGGAGGTGATCGCCGGCTCGGACGTGCTGCACGGCGACGACACGCCGGTCCCGGTGCTGGCGCCGGGCACCGGCAAGACCCGGACCGGCCGGCTCTGGACCTACGTGTGCGACGAGCGCCCCCACGGCGGCGCCCGGCCGCCGGCGGCGGTGATCTTCGCCTCGCCCGACCGCCGGGGCGAACGTCCGCTCGCGCACCTGGCGCGCTTCTCCGGGGTGCTGGTGGCCGACGGCTACGCCGGCTTCAACGGGCTGTACGCGGGGACGCGCCCGGGTGGGGCGCTGACCGAGGCGGCGTGCTGGGCGCACGTGCGACGCAAGTTCTTCGACGCGCACGCCGCGACCGGCTCGACCCTGGCGGCGGAGGCGCTGGCGCGGATCGGCGCGCTCTACGGCATCGAGCGCGGCCTGCACGGCAAGCCGCCCGACGCCCGCACCCGCGAGAGGCAGGCCCGCGCGAGGCCGCTGGGGGCGGCGCTGAAGGCATGGGCGGAGGCGAGCCTGTCCCAGGTGCCAGGTCGATCCGACCTGGCCAAGGCGTTGCGCTACATGCTGGCGCGCTGGACCGCGCTCACGCGCGCCTTCGACGACGGGCGCATCGCGCTCGACAACAACGCGGCCGAGCGGGCGCTGCGCGGCGTGGCGGTGGGGCGCAAGAACTACCTGTTCGCCGGCTCGGAGCGCGGGGCCGAGCGCGCTGCCGCCTTCTACACCCTGATCGAAAGCGCCAAGCTGAACGGGCTCGACAGCGAGGCGTACCTGCGCGACGTGCTCACCCGCATCGCCGACCATCCGGCAAAGCGGCTGGCCGACCTGCTCCCTGGAACTGGACGCCGGCCTCGCCCGTCGCTCACGCTGCCTGACCGGAAGGCCCGCCGCCGAGCGCTTACACGATCACCGCCGCCCTGCGCAGCGAAGGCTTATGCGCCACGACCCTGTTCGACGGCGCCACCAACGGCGCACGCTTCCGGGCCTACGTCGCCGACACGCTTGTGCCCGCGCTCAAGCCCGGTGACACCGTCATTCTCGACAACCTGCAGGCCCACAAGGTGGCAGGTATGCGTGAGACCATCGAGGCCGCCGGGGCGAGGCTGCTCTACCTCCCACCCTACAGCCCGGACTTCAATCCCATCAAGCAGATCTTCGCCAAGCTGAAGGCTCTGCTCCGGACAGCGGCGGCCCGCACCGTCCCTGATCTGTGGCACGCCATCCGGCAGGCTTTGGCTCGCTTCACGGCAGATGAGTGCCGCAACTCCCTTGCTGCCGCCGGCTACGATACCGACTTGGCCGTCGCTACGTGACCGGGCACGGCTCTAGGGTGAGGGACGCGCATCAGCATAGTGCCGACGACAGTATCGCCGTCGGTCTCATGGCCAAAAAGCACCTCAGTCGCGTGCCGTCCGCCGGACAAAGGAAGCGGAGCGCGTCGCGTGGCTGGATGCCTGCAATTCACCCCCCCGTTCCCCGCGGAGCGGCATTTCAATCAGAGGCGCGGTCTCGGCTGGCATCAGCGCCGCGCCCATGGAAACGATGCCCGCCATCGCCTTGAGATTGTCGGGCTGGCGGGGATCCCCCGCGATCCGCGCCGCCTCCTGCTGAAGACGGAGATGGCACGCCTTCGGCGCCAGAGCGCCGTCCGGCGTGCACGCGTCGTGCCGGGCACAAGCCGCATCGAGGGCATCAATGGGAGGCAACGGAGCGTTGTTTCCGGGTCCGCAGTAGTTTCCGTACAGCATCGTCGAACGCGTCGGCGCGGACTGCGAAAGTGCCGGACCGGTCAGGCTGAGAATGAGAAGAATGGAAGGCGTCAACTTGAGGATCATCGCAGGCACCGTGAAGCGTCTCACCCCCTCAGGTGGTTCGCATGAGGCCCGCCGAGCGGCGGACGGACCGATTGGTTCGTGGAAGTCGGTCGGCCCCCGCAACGGGTTGGGGTGGCGACTGTATGCCGATGGTTCGGTCAGCTGGCGCGCTTGTTGGTCCGTGCCTCGGAGACTTCGGTGTAGCGCTTGTCGAAGGCTATCATCTCGTCCGTCATACGCTTGAGTTCCGCAGCATCCTGGTCGCGACCGAGGTGCTTGGCGGTCGACGCGAGGGTGCCGTAGGCCGCGATGTAGTAGTGGATGGAGATTTGGGCTGACGCCACGCCGCTGGCATCCTTCACCTCGGGGTCCTTGGCGGCATCCATCGCCTGGATCGTGCCGGCCCTGATGCCTTCCATGATCTTGTTGGGGATGCTAGTCGGTTGACCACCCGCGTCCTTCAGGAGGCGCGAGATCGTATCCGAATGGCGTTCCGCGGCGCTGGCGCCCTCCTCGGCGATCTTGCGAAGCTCCGGATCACTGAGATCCTTGGTGGCCGCCCGGGCCGCCTCCTTACCCTGCTCGTCGGCGCTTTTGATCGCCTGCAGGCCCGTGACATACCATTCAAAGTAAGCAGTCTCTGCCATGTCTCGATCCCGGATGCAGTTAATGAACGGTCGCGTTCATTTTCAGAACCGCCGGGCATCCGGGTTGTTCCCACGCTCAGGGGGAAGAGTTTGAGCGAGCAGATCCAGGGGGCCAGTGGCCAGAACCCCTCGCGTCGGCGCGGTCGACCGCGCGCGGACCAAACGGGGGAGGTCGAGGCCCGAGTGCTCGATGTCGCGACCCACCTGTTCCTGCAGCAGGGGTTCGACCGAACGACCTACGAAGGCATCGCCGAGTTGGCCCGTGCCGGCAAGGCAACCCTGTACGCGCGCTATCCGACCAAGGAGATGCTGTTCAAGGAGGTGGTCCAACGACGCGTTACCCTGGCGCTCGGGCGGATCTCGGCGGGGGACGAAGGGGGGCCGCTCCGGGTCAGGATCTTGCGCGCATGCGTCATGCTCGCCGACGAGACCTTCGTCCCGGACGTCATCGCGCTGATGCGCATCACCATCGTGGAGCGGGAGCGCTTTCCCGACATGGCCCGGGCGTCCTACGAGATCGGTTTCGGCGGGTGCGTCGAGTGCGTGGCCGAGGTCATCGTCGGGGACGGCCATACGCCGGACCAGGTTGCCGCGGCCACGCCCATCGCCACACGGATCGTGGAGATGGCGCTGATGCCGCTGCAGATGCACGCGCTCTACGGCGTGGACCTCGCCCTGCTGCGCGAGCGTGCCCGCCGCGACGTCGCGACCGTCATCGACATGGTCGCCGATGACTTGGCTCCGTTCGGGGGGCTGGATCAGGACGCGGTGTCCGACGTGGACGGCGAATATTAGATCGAGGTGGCGCCGGTGGAAGCGCTTGTCACGAACACGGCGAGCTCGGTCCATGAAGGTCATCGTCGATGCAGACATCCGTCATGGCTGCGCCCTCGAGAGGCTGCCGTCTCGGGAATCAGCCGTGATTTTGTCAGCCCCCTGGAGCAGAAGGGTTCGCGGCGAGCCTCGCCCCCGGTGCGTTCGCGGCCACGCCACCGATGAAGAGGTCGACCGCTTGCCTGAGCGTCTCGCGCTTCACGAACGTCAACTCGGCGGAGTGGATGCCCGTCGCTGCCTCGATCATCGGTACGCGGATCATGGCACTTAGGAAGTGTTCGGCGGCAAAGCCTGGGTCGGCGCAGGCGAACTCGCCAGCCGCGATCCCGGCGGCGAGGCAGCGCTCGACAAGCACCACACCCCTCTTACGTGCGAATTCGTTGAGACGGCGGGGCAGCTCCGGGAAGCGGGGTGCGACCCCGATCAACATCCGCTCCAGCGCCGCGATGTCCGGGGAGAGGGACTGTGCCAACATCTCCTGCGCGAGACGGTGCAGCCGTTCCCGGTGCGAGCCCCCCGTCCCCTCGACCGACAGGGGCCGGAAAGCATCCTCGATCATGCGTTGGACGACGGCCTCGAACACGTTGGACTTGGACTTGAAGCGCGCGTAGAAGGTCCGTTTCGAGGTCCCTGCAGCCGCGGCGATGGCGTCCAGCTTCGCACCGTCGAAGCCTTCCTTGAGGAAGACGCTTTGAGCCGCATCGAGGATGCGCTCGGTGATCTCGGCCTCCGAGCCACGACGCGGTCGTCCTCGCTTTCGTAGGCCGGTCACTACTGGATCCTGCGGAGCAGCCTCGTCTGGTCCGGCATCTGCCATGCGACTGTCCTCGAAGTCCCGCTCTCGCTTCCGATACTTCGTGAGATCGAGCGATCTCCTGTCTGGATATGGGCTGGATGCTGGGGCCTGACCGTTCCGAGGAACCGCATACCGCGACGCGGCCGCCAAACTACAGCGTAGGCTCACCCCGTGGCTTCGTTAAAAGCACCTTCGACGGGCATTTTGTCTGGGTATACCTATGGCTATGCTGCCTCCAGGCATCGTTGCATTTTTACTGCACGTACGATCCCGACTCCGATGGAGAACGCCGGAGGCTCCCCTTGTTTCCCCCCCACACCTCAGCTTAAAGGTACGCGGCAGGTGCTTTTTTAGGTCGCGGGAACTATGTCCACGAAGCCGGGCGAAGACGATGCGGACGCGTCCGACGCCACGTCCGAAGACCGCGCCGGCGACGGTGGGAAGGACGACCGCGATGGTAGCGGGGGCAGCGATGCCGGCGAGGAAGGGGATGGGGGCGAGAAGGAAGGCAAGCCCTCGCCCCTGAAGAAGCCTTGGGTCCGCATCGGCCTCTTGGTCGTCGCGCTCGGCCTCGTTGCGGCCGGTGCGGTCTACGGCTGGCACTACTGGACCACCGGCCGCTTCATGCAGGAGACGGACAACGCCTACATCAAGGCCGACCAGGTCACCGTCTCGCCCCAGGTCTCGGGGCGGATCGCCGAGATCCCCGTCTCCGCGAATCAGACGGTGGCGGCCGGCGACCTCCTCGTCCGCATCGACGACCGGCAGAGCAGCGCCAGGGTGGCCCAGGCCCGGGCGCAGCTCGACGGGCGTCGGGCCGAAGTGGCGCGAACCGAGGCGGAGGTCGAGCGGCAACGGGCCCAGATCGAGCAGGCCAAGGCTCAACTCGCGGTCAACCGGGTCGGCGCCCGGTTCGCGGGCGACCAGGTCGCCCGCTACCGGCCGCTCGCCGCGAGCGGCGCCGACACTGTCGAGCGCCTCGAACAGTACCGCAGCCAGTCCGACCAGGCGAAGGCGCAGGTCGACCTCGGGGAGGCGCAGGTCGAGTCCGCCAGGAAACAACTGGCCTCGACGCAGGCGCAACTGCCCCAGGCGCGAGCCATGGTCGAACAGGCGCAGGCCGAGCTGACCCAGGCCCAGGTCGACCTCGACCACACCGTCATCCGCAGCCCGGTGGCCGGCCGCGTCGGCGACCTGAACGCCCGGATCGGCGAGACGGTCCAGCCCGGGACCCGGCTCATGGCCATCGTGCCCGTCGAGGATCTCTACATCGACGCGAACTTCAAAGAGACGCAGGTCGGTCTGATGCGGATCGGCCAGCCGGTGAAGATCGAGGTTGACGCACTTCCCGACCGACCCTTGAACGGGCGCCTCGCGAGCTTCTCGCCCGGGACCGGCGCACGCTTCGCCCTCATCCCGCCCCAGAACGCCACCGGCAACTTCACCAAGATCGTCCAGCGCGTCCCGGTCCGCATCCGCTTCAAGTCCGGCCAGGAAGCTCGCAAGGTCCTCGTGCCGGGCCTCTCCGTCGTCGTCACGGTCGACACCCGCAGCGCCCGCCAGGACGAGGAGGACGAGGAGGAGGACGCGCCGAAGCAGACGAGCGATGCCGGCCCGGGAGACGCGCGTGGCCGATGAGGCGGAGAAGGCCGACTTCTCGGCCTGGATGGCGGTCGCCGCCGGCACCATCGGCGCCTTCATGGCGACGCTCGACGCCTCCATCGTCAACGCGGCCCTGCCGACCATCCAGGGCGGCATCGCGGCCAGCGCCGACGAGGGCACCTGGATCTCGACCTCCTACCTCGTGGCGGAGATCGTGATGATCCCGCTCGCCGGCTGGTTCGAGAAGATCTTCGGCCTGCGCAACTTTCTCCTGCTCGCCACGTCCCTGTTCATCGGCTTCTCGGCGATGTGCGGTCTATCCACCAACCTGACGCAGATGATCATCGGCCGCGTCGGGCAGGGCTTCTCCGGCGGCGCCCTGATCCCGACGGCCCTCACCATCGTCGCGACGCGTCTGCCGCAGGGCCAGAGGCCGCTCGGGACTGCCCTGTTCGGGCTGACCGCCGTGCTCGGCCCCGTCGTCGGCCCGCTCGTCGGCGGCTGGCTGACCGAGAACGTCAGCTGGCACTACACCTTCTTCATCAACGTGCCGGTCGGGCTGGCGCTCATCGCATTGATCGTGATCGCCGTCCCGGGGCGCGCGACGCGGCTCGGGCTACTGACCAAGGCCGACTGGCTCGGCGTCGTCGGCCTCTCGGTCGGACTCGGCTGCCTGACGACCCTGCTGGAGGAGGGACAGCGCGAGCGCTGGTTCGAGTCCGCCTTCATCCTCAAGCTGAGCGTCGTCTCGGGGCTCGGGTTCGTGGCCATGGCCGTCGGCCAGTTCACGAGCCGGACGCCGATCATCGACTTGCGGCTGCTGTTTCAGAAGAGCTTCGGCAGCGTCTTCGTCAGCAGTCTCGTCGTCGGCGCGGCGCTCTACGGGCTGCTCTACCTCATCCCGCAGTTCCTAGCGCGTGTGCCCGACTACAACGCCGAGCAGGCGGGCCACGTCGCGCTGATCAGCGGCCTGCCCTCCCTGCTGATCATGCCGTTCTACCCCCTGATCGTGCGCGCCCTCGACATCCGGATCGTCATCGGGAGCGGGCTGCTCTTCTACTCGGCGGGGTGCTTCTACAATTCCGGCCTGATCCCCGACGCGAACGGGTCGCAGTTCGTCACCTCGCAGATCCTGTGCGGCTTCGGGCAGGCGCTCAGCCTGCTGTTCCTGAACGAGGCGGCCACGCGAAGCGTCCCCGACGAGAAGACCGAGGACGCTTCCGGCCTGTTCAATGCCGGTCGCAACCTCGGCGGCTCGTTCGGCCTCGCCTTGATCAAGACCATGCTGGAGAGACGCGAGGACCTGCACACCGACCGCATCTCGGAATCGATCTCGGCGACCTCGCCCATCGCGCAGGACGCCATGAACCGCATGGCTGCCGGCGAGGGCGGGATGCAGGGCGCCTTACAGATGCTCAAGACGACCATCGACCTGCAGGCCGAGGTCATGGCCTACAGCGACCTCTACTTCATCCTCGGCGTTCTGATGCTGGTCGGGCTGCCGTTCGTCCCCTTCATCCGCCCCATTCCCAGCAAGGCGTCCTGATGGTGACGAGCGTGTTCCCGCTGAGACCCGGTTCGCCTGCCCGGTGCGGGGCGCGGAGGCTGCCATCACGCGGTCCCTCGCTCGTGCCGGTCGTCGCGGTCGCCCTGATGCTCGGCGGCTGCGTCGTCGGACCCGACTACGCCGGTCCGCCCTCCGCGGCGCCGCGAGCGGAAACGGGCGCGGGTTTCGTCCGCGCGGGCGCCGTCGCGGCGGTCTCGCAGCCGCGCTCCGCACGGTGGTGGACCAGCCTGAACGATCCGCAGTTGACGAGGCTCGTCGAGCAGGCGCTGGAGGCCAACGCACAGGTTCGGGTGGCCTGGGCGCGCCTGCAGCAATCGCGCGCCGTCGTCGGCGGTCGGATCGCCGACCTGGCGCCGACGGTGGGCTCGAACGCGGTCGCCCTCAACAACCAGTTGCCGCTCAAGACCTTCCTGGGAGACCGGGCCGGCGAGGCGCTCACCGGCCTGACCGGCGCTCCCGTCCCGAAGTCGATCAACTTCGACATCTACAACGCGGGCTTCGACGCGAGCTGGGAGATCGACATCTTCGGGGGGCGGCAGCGCGCCATCGAGCAGGCCGGTGCGCTGGCCGGCGCGGCCGAGGCGCAGGTCGCCGACACCCAGGTCCAGGTCGCGGCGGAGACGGCGCAGGCCTACGTCGCACTGCGGGGCGCCCAGCGGCGCGTCGCGCTGGGCCAGCGCTCCGCCGCGCTCCAGCGCGAGACTCTGCGGCTGGCCGAGCAGCGCCTCGCGCAGGGGGCCGGCTCCGCCCTGGACGTCGAGCGCATCCGAAGCCAGTACGAGAACACGGCCTCGACGATCCCGCCGCTCCAGGCCGAGGTCGACGCGAACCTCAACCGGCTCGCCGTCCTCCTCGGCCTCGAACCGGGCGCTCTCGACCCGGCCCTCAGATCGGCCAAGCCGGTGCCCGTGCCCCCGCGCAGCGTCGCGCTCGGCGACCCCATGGCAATGCTGCGGCGGCGACCGGATGTCCGTCAGGCGGAGCGGCAGCTTGCCGCAGCCAACGCTCAGATCGGGCAGGCCGTCGCACGCCTCTTCCCCCGGGTGAACCTGATCGGCAACGCCGGTTGGATCTCGCCGAACATCGGCGACATCGGCACGCTCGCCGCGTCGACCTACACGGTGGGACCGACCTTGCAGTGGAACGTCCTCGACTTCGGCCGGACGCTCGCGCAGATCCGCCAGTCCGAGGCCGGGGCCGAGATACAGGTCGTCCAGTACGAGCAGACGGTTCTCCAGGCTCTGCAAGACGCCGAGACCGCGCTCTCCCGCTACGGGCACCAGCGCGTGGCCGTGGCGCGGCTCGCCCGGGCGAACGCGGCAGCGGCACGGGCGTCCAGCCTGACCAACCAGCGCAACCAGGCCGGAACCATCAGCACGGTCGACGTGCTCGACGTGGAGCGCCAGCGCCTGCAGACCGAGCAGAGCCTGGCGCAAGGGCAGACCGAGATGACGACCGCGTACGTGTCGCTCCAGAAGAGCCTCGGGGCGGGGTGGACTTCGGAGGAAGCTCCCGACACGTGGTGAATCTGCAACGACAGATACCACGTTATTTTACGTGAAGTTATCAGGCCTTCCGGTCCCGGCAGCTCGCGTGGTGCCTGAATGGCGCGCTTGTGCGAGGCGGCGGAGGTTGCGCGGCTCGGCGGCGACGAGTTCGGCGTCGTCATGCCCCTGGATATAGCGACGGCAGGTTGTCGGCATCAAAGCTGTGTTTCGGCGTGGAATAAGGGCCCTGACTCACTCTCGCTGATTCCGGCGGCGTTGAGATTGCGGATATCCATGATGGAGCCGCAGCATGCGCCCCCGCTTCAGGCCGTCGAGCCTCGTCCCTGCCGGACTCGTCGTCGATCACCTCGATGTCGGCACCGATCGGATCAGTCTGGTCGTGAGGTCCGGATCTGCGAAGGCGACGTGCCCAGACTGCCGGACCTCTTCACGTCGCATCCAAAGCCGCTACCAGCGCCGTGCTGCCGACCTGCCGCTCGGTGGTCGGCGCGTCGAACTCCAAGTCATGGTGAGACGCTTCTGGTGTGATGCAGCGGCCTGTGGGCGGAAGATCTTTGCCGAGCGCTTCTCCGAGGACGTCCTGCCTACCTTCGCGCGACGCACCTCGCGGCTGGAGCAGATCGTCCATCAGTTGGGCTCGCACTCGGTGGTCGGCCCGGTGCAGGCCTCGCTCAGCGCCTGATGCTGCCCGTCAGCCGCGACACGCTCCTGCGTGTGATCCGCCGTCGGGCAACGATACACTCCGATCCACTCAGCATCATCGGCATCGACGACTTCGCTTGGCGGCGCAACCACCGCTACGGCACCCTCGTCTGCGATCTCGAACGACGCCGCATCGTAGCGCTCCTGCCCGACCGCGAGCAGGCCACCGCACAGACTTGGCTGAAGATGAACGGCTCGATCCGGATCGTCGCCCGCGACCGCGGGGGTGGATATGGCGAGGCCATCGCCCGTGCTCTGCCGCAGTCCATCCAGGTCGCCGACCGGTGGCACCTTATGGAGAATGCCAGCCGTGGCTTCCTCGATGCTGTGCGCAGATCGATGCGACAGGTTCGCGAGGTGGTCGGCGCAACCACGATCGATCCGGCGCTGCTCACTGCAGCCGAGCGCATCCAGTACGAGGGTTACCTGCGGCGGGAGGAGGCGGACGCGGCCATCCGCGCGCTCGCCGAGACAGGCGTTCCGATCCGCCGGATCTGCCAACGTCTTGGCCACAGCCGCAAGGTGGTGCGTGCGGTCCTACGTGGGGAGCGTACCGACGTCTTCCGGGTCCGCCAGAGTTCGCTCGACGCCTATCTGCCCTGGCTCGATGCCCAGTGGGATGCTGGCAGCCGCAACGCGACCGAACTTTGGCGCAGGGCGAAAGGGCAAGGCTTCCGGGGATCGCTGCGTGTGGTCGGGGAATGGGCGACGCGGCGTCGACGCGCCGAGCAGGCCAAGATCGAACGGCTGCAGCGTGTGCCGTCGGCACGAACCCTGGCGCGATGGCTGATGACAGGTCGCGACCGCTTGACCAAGGCGGAGACGCTGACCGTGGCTGCCATCGAGGACGGCGTGCCAGCGCTGGTCGAGGCGCGCGAGGTGGTGGGCGCTTTCCAGACGATGGTTCGGGCGATGGCGCCGGACAGGCTCGAAGGGTGGCTCACGCGTGCTGGCACAAGCCTCGTCGCCTCGTTCGCCCGCGGCGTGGGTCAGGACAAACCTGCGGTTCTGGAGGCGATCACGTTGCCATGGTCGAACGGCCAGACTGAAGGACAGATCACCAAACTCAAGCTGGTGAAGCGTCAGATGTACGGCCGCGGCAAGATTGACCTGCTGCAAGCTCGCCTGATCGGCCTCACGCCTCCATGATCAGCGAGATTGCGTCAGAGCCCCGATTGGAAGCCGATCCGGGGTCCCGTTCCCATGCTGTTTGACACTCGACCCAATTAAGCTATCGCAGAAGCCTTTGGCGGTCCTAAAAACGGCTCTTCATCGGCGATCCGTAAGCGCTCGGTGACGGCCGCCTTGTGCGGGTAGTGCCTCGCTCGGGATACAGGATGTGGTGTCGGATGGCGCTGTATCGGCCCTGTGTCTGGACCTATGACCAATCCTCATATCGTTGTCGCCAGCACACGCCGAAGCTGGTCGCCCGCGCAGAAGCGGGCCATCCTCGCCGAGGCGGACGATCCCGCCACGACCGCCTCGGCGGTGGCACGCCGGCACGGGCTGCATTCCAGCCTGCTGTTCCGGTGGCGACGCGCCGTGCTGGCCGAGCAGCAGGCCCGGACGACCTCCGCCCCGCCGACCTTCGTCCCGCTCGCCCTGCCGCCGCCCGCCGCTGCGACCGCCGAGAGGCCGGCCGGGTCGGGCGTCGTCGAGATCGAGCTGGCCGGCGGCCATCGGCTGCGGGCCGAGGCGGGTGCGGACCTGGCGCTGCTGCAGGGCGTGATCGCGGCGCTGCTCCACCGATGATCCCGGTCCCGTCCAGCTCGCGCGTCTGGCTGGCCACCGGACACACCGACATGCGCAAGGGCTTCGACGGTCTGGCCGCGCTCGTGCAGGACCATCTGGCCCGCGATCCGTTCTCGGGGCAGGCCTTCGTGTTCCGTGAGCGGCAGGGGCACCTGATCACGGTGCTGTGGTGGGACGGCCAGGGCCTATGCCTGTTCGCCAAGCGCCTGGAGAAGGGCCGCTTCGTCTGGCCGGCCACCGCCGGGGCCGCGGCGGCGCTGACGCCGGCCCAACTCGCCATGCTGCTGGAGGGCATCGACTGGCGCACGCCGCTGCGCACCGACCGGCCGAGGATTGCGGGCTGAGGCGGAAGACTACCGAGCCGGTCGTGTCCGGGACCGAGGCTGTAGCGAGCCCCCTCGGCAAGGCTTAAGCTGTTGGGGTGGCTCTCGATCCTGCCCTGCTGCCCGACGACGTCGACGCGCTCAAGCGTCTGATCGTCGGCATGGCGCGCGAGGCGGTCCAGGCCGACACCCTGATCGAGAAGCTGCGCTTCGAACTCGCCCGGCTGAAGCGGGCGCGGTTCGGCATCTCCTCCGAGAAGCTCGGAGAGCGGGTCGAGCAGCTCGAACTGGCCATTGAGGCGCTGGAAGCCGACGCGGCCGAGAGCTCGGGTGCCGCGCCGGTCGTGGCCGAAGCGGTGGAGGCCGCGCGCCTCAGGCCGGCCCGGCGGGCCTTGCCCGAGCATCTGCCGCGCGAGAGCGTGGTCCATGCCGGTCCCTGCACCTGCCCGGCCTGCGGCGGGGCCTTGCGCCGGATCGGCGAGGACGTGACCGAGAGCCTCGACTATGTGCCGGGCCGGCTCAAGGTCGTGCGCCACGTGCGCGAGGCGTTCGCCTGCCGCGCCTGCTAGCAGGTGGTGCAGGCACCCGCCCCCCACCACGCCGTTCCCCGCGGACGGGCCGGACCCGGACTGCTCGCCCACATCGCGGTGGCGAAGTTCGACGATCACCTGCCGCTCTACCGCCAGGCCGAGATCTACGCCCGCGACGGCGTGGATTTGGCCACCTCGACGCTCTCGGGCTGGCTCGGTGCCACCGCGGCTACCCTGAGGCCGCTGGTCGACCTGCTGCGCCGGGAGGTGATCGCCGGCTCGGCCGTCCTGCACGGCGACGACACGCCGATCCCGGTGCTGGCGCCGGGCACCGGCAAGACCCGGACCGGCCGGCTCTGGACCTACGTGTGCGACGAGCGCCCCCACGGCGGCGCCCGTCCGCCGGCGGCCGTGTTCTTCGCCTCGCCCGACCGCCGGGGCGAGCGCCCGCTCGCGCATCTGGCGGGCTTCTCCGGCGTGCTGGTGGCCGACGGCTATGCCGGCTTCAACGCGCTCTACGAGGAAGCCCGCCCAGGTGGTGCTCTCACCGAAGCGGCCTGTTGGGCTCATGTGCGGCGCAAGATCTTCGACGTGCACGCCGCGACCGGCTCGGCGCTGGCCGCGGAGGCGCTGGCGCGGATCGGCGCGCTCTACGGGATCGAGCGTGAGCTGCACGGCAAGCCGCCCGACGCCCGCACCCGTGAACGACAGGCCCGCGCGAAGCCGCTGGCGGCGGCGCTGAAGGTGTGGGCGCAACTGTGCCTCACCCAGTTGCCGGGTCGGTCCGAACTGGCCAAGGCGCTGCGCTACATGCTGGCGCGCTGGCCGGCGCTCGCCCGCGCCTTCGACGACGGGCGCATCGCGCTCGACAACAACGCGGCCGAGCGGGCACTGCGCGGCGTCGCGGTCGGGCGCAAGAATTACCTGTTCGCCGGCTCCGACCTCGGGGCCGAACGCGCGGCCGCCTTCTACAGCCTGATCGAGACGGCCAAGCTGAACCGGCTCGATCCCGAGGCCTATTTGCGTGACGTGCTCACACGCATCGCCGATCATCCGGTCAAGCGGCTGACCGATCTGCTGCCCTGGAACTGGACGCAAGCCCAGCCAGCCGCGCACGCCGCCTGACCAGGCGGCCGCTCACCGAGCGCTTACGGCGATCCGGAAAAAGAGGGCGAGGCGACAGCCGTTCTCGGCGAAGATGCGCAACCCCGGCACCGGGCATACGCCTGATGTTTGCCCGGTGCGAGCGCTTACCTGTGCCGGGGAGCCAAGATCGTGCTGAGGAGTTGGCTGGCATACCTCTCAGAGAGTGCCCAGTATGAAACTTTCAGCGAGCGCCCATTTCGGTCTGGCCCTAGCCCTGATGGCCAGTACCGCAGCGCTAGTGGGTCCCGCCCTAGCCCAGAGCCGCGCTCCAGCCGATGGCAATCTCACCCAGATCGCGAGCTTCGCGCATCAGGTCACAGGGATCACTGTAAGCCGAGACGGGCGTATGTTCGTTAACTTCCCGCGTTGGAGTGAGGACGCTCCGGTCTCGGTTGCCGAGTTGAAGGATGGCAAGCCGGTCGCTTACCCGAACGATGACTGGAACAGCTGGCGCAATGCCAGGAAGGACGAGGTCGATCCCAAAACACACTTCGTCTGCGTTCAGAGCGTCGTCGCCGATGGGCAGGATCGCCTTTGGGTGGTCGACGCCGCCGCACCGGCGATGGCGCATGTGATCAAGGATGGAGCCAAGCTCGTGGGTATCGACCTGAAGACCAATCAGGTCGTGAAGACAATCCCGTTCGATACCAGCACGGTGATGCAGGCCTCCTACATCAACGACGTACGCATCTCGCCCGATGGCAAGACCGCCTACCTGACGGACTCCGGGGCTGAGGGGGCGCTGATCGTGGTCGATCTCGACAGCGGTTCAGCCAAGCGCGTGTTGTCCGGCCACCCCTCGACGATGCCGGATAAGAGCGTGACCATACAGTACGACGGCAAGCCACTCCGTCGCCCCGATGGGCGCGGCGTCGAGTTCTCCGCCGACGGCATTGCACTCTCCCCTGATGGCAAGACACTCTACTGGCAGGCCATCAAGGGTAAGACCCTCTACAGCCTCCCGACTGACGCACTGACAGGTTGGGCCACGGCATCATTCGTGCCCGAGTCGCTGAGCGACAGAACCCTGAGCGGGAAGATCGCCACGGTCGGCGAGAACGGGCCGGCTGACGGGCTACTGATCTCTCGCAAGGACGGGCGGATGTATGTCACCTCACCGCAGGACAACGCAGTGAAGGTCCGCGACCTGACCAAGCCGGACGGTGGCCTGACCACGCTGGTTCAGGACGACAGGCTCCGGTGGCCGGATACGTTCAGCGAAGGGCCCGATGGCACGATCTACGTGACGACGTCCCACATTCAGGACTCGGCGGATTACAAGCCCGGCGCCCCTATCAGCTTGCCGACCGAGTTGTGGGCCATCAAGGCTAACCAAGCCGCTGTCCCAGGGTCGACGGGTTCGGGAACCACCCGCTGAAGACAGGCGGGATCCCGTATCGCACCACGAGAGCCCGCCCTGCAGCTGCCGCGGCGGGCTTTCTCAGCAGTGATCGACTTATCTGATGCGGCATGTTCGGGAGAGCGGAGTTCCAACTCGGCTTCGGAGCATGTGCACCCTTCCAGTCGATGCCGCGACCGACTGCCGGCTGCTTCTTTCTGGCTGCCTGTTAAATCGGCCAAGTCGCTTTCCACACCGGACCAAAGGTGGCGCACGGCTGACGAACGGCCGCTTCGGAGATGCGCACAAGGCGGTCCGGGCGGCCGGGTTGGGTCGGTAGGAGGCCGTCCGCTTTTCTGGTCAACCTCCTCCGGAGCGGTCGTTCCGCTTTCGGCCAGCATCGGTCTCACCGATAGGCCCGTCAGGATGACTGGGGAGGGGGGATTTCTGCCTGTCTGCTTCCGAGCGACAGAAGCATCGGAGCGGACATCGTCAAGGCGCCCGCTCCCAACCCTTTCGGACGCTAGGACCGTCTACTCCTAGGTACTTAGAGCAGCACCATCGAAATGAAGGCGAGCATCGACTACGGTTTGATGGTTAGCTTCAGCCCATTCGATCAAAATTTCCAGGGGGCCTAGAAGAGAACGACCCAGGTCCGCCAACCGATATTCAACGCTCGGCGGGCTCGTTGGGAATACATGGCGGGTGATGAGCCCATCGCGCTCCAGAGCACGCAGACACTGCGTCAACATTCGCTTCGAAATATCCGGGATGGACCGGTTCAGCTCGCCGAACCGCCGAGGACCGCCGGCCAGTGCGATCACGATCAAGGTCGTCCATTTGTCGCCGAGGTGATCGAGCACGTCCCGGACCGGGCAGCGGGCCGGATCGAGTCTCATGCGCTGCCAGCTATCGAACTTGCTGGCCAGCCCGTTCGCGTCGCTCATGCAGGCGGTTCCTTCCAAGTCACCAGGCTCCCAGAACCTGCCTCCTTACAGGCAATTCAGGTCTCATTTATAGACCTTGTGCGGAAAACGAACCGCTTAGGATTTTTCCCTATGACGCTCTCCTCGCACACCCGTCTGTTCGTAACAGGGGCCACCGGCCAACTTGGGCGCCTCGTCATTCAGGATCTGCTCCGGACCGTGCCCGCCGCACAGGTGATCGCTGGTGTCCGCGATGCCGGAAGCGAAGGGGCCAGGAAGCTGGCTGGGCTCGGCGTCGAGGTCCGCACGGCCGACTATGCCAGGCCCGACACGCTCGCCACGGCCTTCGAGGGCATCGAGCGGCTGTTGCTGATCTCCTCCAGCGAGGTCGGTCAACGCGCGGTCCAGCACCAGAACGTCATCGCCGCCGCCAAGGCTGCCGGTGTCCGCCTGATCGCCTACACCAGCCTCCTCCGTGCCGACACGTCTCCCCTGGCCCTCGCGGAGGAACACCGCGCCACCGAGGCGATGCTGGCGGCGTCGGGGGTGCCCCATGTCCTGCTGCGCAACGGCTGGTACACCGAGAACTATGCGGCCCCGATCCCTCCCGCGCTCGCACACGCCGTCTTCCTCGGCAGCGCGGGGGAAGGGCAGATCGCCTCCGCGGCGCGGGCCGACTACGCGGCGGCCGCAAGCATCGTGCTGACCGCCGAGACCGACCAGGGCGTGCGTATCTACGAATTGGCAGGCGACGAAGCCTATAGCCTATCCGACTTCGCCAAGCTCATATCCCAAGCCTCGGGCAAGGCGCTTGCCTACCGGAACCTGCCCGAGACGGATTTCAAAACCGCTCTGATCGGCGCAGGGCTACCCGACGCCTTTGCCGGCCTTCTGGCCGACTCGGATGCTGGCGCCGAGAAGGGCGCCCTCTTCGATGGCGGCCACCAACTCAGTGCGCTCATCGGTCGGCCGACCACCTCGACCTCATCCGTGATCGAGGCAGCACTTAAGGGTTGATCAGCAAACCCCCGCCGCCCGGGATAGGTACAAACCCCTCGTGGCGGCGCAGTCGGGTAAGAGACCGAGGCTATGAGGACACGCCGTCATGGCGCCGTTCCACACAGCCTCCACCCTGCGCCGACGCTGCTCGACGGCCGAGGAACGTCCCTGAGAACCGCTCGCATCAGGTGCCTTCGGCTTGGTCCGGCTCGACGGCGAAGCGCTTCATCATCTCGGAGCGAACGTGCTCGCGAAAGACGCGCACCCGTGCCGGTAATTCCCGGCCAGCGAGGCTCACGGCCCGGAGCGCCCCGCCCGCCGTCGCCCAAGGTGCCAGCACCCGTACGAGCGCCCCGTTCGCGACGGAGCCGGCCGCCACGGCGCTCGGCAGATGGCCGATGCCTGTCCCGGCCAGCGTCAGCCGGAGCACCGCGGCGAAGTCGCTCGCCCGGACGGCGGGGCTGAGCGCCACCTGTTCCGTCCGGCCCTGGCCGTCGCTGAGCATGATGCCCAGCGCCCCGGGCCTCTCGCGCGAGAGGATCAGGTCGTGCTCAGCCAGGGCCGCGAGGCTCGTCGGCGCCGGACGCCGCGCGAGGTAGTCCGGCGCCGCGTAGAGCCCGACCCAGAGACGCAGGATCAGCGCGGCCCTGTAGCCGGTCTCCTCCACATCGCCCAGGCGCAGGGCGAGATCGATCCGGTTGGCCGCGAGGTCGAGCCGCGCGTCCGTGTTGATCATATCGACCGTGATCTGCGGGTAGGCCCGGCGGAAGCTCGCGACGATCCCCGGCATCAGCTCGATGCCGAAATCGACCGAGGTCGTCACCCGGAGGTGGCCCGCAGGGACGGTGCGGGCGTCACGCGCGGTCTCGGCCGCCTCGTCGAGCAGCGCGAGGCTCTCCTGCACCTTGGCATAGAAGACCAGGCCCTCCGCGGTCGGCGACACCGCGCGGGGATGGCGGGCCATCAGGGTGGCGCCGAGCGCGGCCTCCAGGCGCGAGATGCGTCGGCTGAGGCTGCCCTTGGTCTCGCCCCGGCTCGCTGCGGCCGCCGTGACGGTGCCCAGGTCGACCACCGCGCAGAAGGCACGAAGGTCGTCCAATCCGCCGCCGAAGGTTTCCGTTTTCGCAACCATGTGGTTCCGGATAGCAGGCTCAAACTCGGCCGCCAACGTGGGTATCTCAGCGTCCTCGGCTCTCGCGGCCCTTCCCCAGGTGGGGCGGGTCGCCCGTTTCAGTCCCGGAGACACCCGTGAAGTCCATTCTCATCCCCGGCCTCGCCCTGGCCCTCTTCGCCACCCCGGTCCTGGCCCAGTCGCCGGCTACCCGCGACCCGGCCCAGATCCAGGCCGGCACCTACGCGGTCGACCCCGGCCATACCCAGGTTGGCTGGCGCGTGTCGCACATGGGCTTCTCGAACTATGCCGGCGGCTTCTCGGACGTGTCGGGCAGCCTCACCCTCGATCCGAAGAACCCCGCCGCCTCGAAGCTGTCGGTGAAGATCCCGGTCGCCTCGGTGACGACCACCAGCGCCAAGCTCACCGACGAGCTCAAGGGTGACCAGTGGCTGGACGCCGGGAAGTACCCGACCATGACCTTCGTCTCGACCAAGGTCGCGCCGGCCGGCAAGGACCACGCGAAGGTCACGGGTGACCTGACGCTCCACGGCGTGACCAAGCCGGTGACCCTCGACGTCACCCTGGTCGGCGCCGGCGCCAACCCGCTCAACAAGAAGTACACGGTCGGCTTCGAGGCAACCGGCACGCTCAAGCGCTCCGAGTTCGGCGTGAAGACCTACGTGCCGCTGATCGGCGACGAGCTGCACCTCACCATCGCCGGCGCCTTCGAGCGTCAGGACTGACCGACGGCTCGGAGGACGGCCATGGCAACCGGTGTGTCCGCACGGCGGTACTCCGCCGTGGCCATCCTGCTGCACTGGGCGAGCGCGCTCGGCGTGCTGGCCCTGATCGGCATGGGCCTGATCATGACGCATGCGGGACTGGCGCCGATGCGCCAGTTCCAGCTCTACCAGTGGCACAAGTCGGTCGGCATCACGGTGCTGGCCCTGACGGTCCTGCGGGTCCTCTGGCGCCTGACCCACCGGCCGCCGCCGCACCCGACCGGGATGCCGGCGCGGGAGCGCATGGCGGCCTCGACGGCGCACGGCCTGCTGTACCTGCTCCTCGTCGGGCTGCCCCTGACCGGCTGGGCCGTAGTGTCGCTGTCGCCGTTCAACATCCCGACGGTGCTCTACGGCCTCGTGCCCTGGCCGCACCTTCCCCTCGCCGCGTTCGTCCCGAACCCGGCGGTGGCGGAGGGCGTCCTCAAGCTGGTGCACGCCTACGGGGCGTGGCTGCTGACGGCGCTGCTCATCCTCCACGTGGCAGCCGCCCTGCGCCACCACTTCATCATCCACGACGACGTCCTGCGCCGCATGCTCCCGGCCCGTGCACCTTCGGTGCGGTCCGGGTCCCTGGAATCGAACCCATGAACACGCGCATCCTCTGCCTCGCGGTCGCCCTGTCGGCCGCCGCGGTTCCCGCGACCGCCGCCGAATGGGCGGTCGACCCGGCCAAGAGCACCATCAAGTTCTCCGGTGTGCAGGTCGGGGCGCCGTTCACCGGGCGCTTCGAGCGCTTCCAGGCCAAGATCGACTTCGACCCGGCCAAGCCCGAGGCCGGACACGCCGTCGTGTTGATCGCCCTCGCCAGCGCCAGGACGGGCGACGTCCAGCGTGACGAGGCCCTTCCGCAGAAGGACTGGTTCGACGTGAAGGGCGCAAACCAAGCACGCTTCGAGGCGGCCCGCTTCATCGATAAGGGCCGCGGCGACTACGAGGCGGTCGGGACCCTGACGATCCGGAGCACGAGCCGGCCCCTCACGCTGCCCTTCCATCTCACGCTCGACAAGGATCAGGCGCGGGCCACCGGCCATGTCGGTCTCGTCCGAACCGATTTCGGGGTCGGCCAGGGCCCCTGGGCATCGGGCCAGTGGGTCGGTCTCGACGTCGGGGTCGACATCGACCTCGCGGCCACGATCCAGCCCGCGCCCGCCGACGGCGGCTGACCGATTCCATAGCTCCGGAGCACTAGCATGACCCATGACAGCGAACGCCCGGCAGGAAGTGCGCCCGGGACTGAGCAGGGGGGTGGGACCTCGCCGAACGTCCCGGTTTCACTGCTGGACACCGCCCCCTACCGCGTCGGTAGCGTCGCCCTTGTCGTTCGAGACCTCGATGGCCTCGCCCGGTTCTATCGCGATACGCTCGGCCTCGCGACCATCTCGCGGAAATCCGATACGCTGCGCCTCGGGGTCGGGGCCACCGTCCTGCTGGAACTGCGGCACGATCCCGCTGCCCAGCCCTGGAGCCCGCAGCAGGCGGGCCTCTTCCACACGGCCTTCCTGCTCCCGAGCCGCGGCCACCTGGGCGCCTGGCTCGCCTACGCGGCGGAGCGCAAGATCCAACTCTCGGGCGCGGCCGACCACCTCGTCAGCGAGGCGGTCTACCTCATCGATCCTGAAGGGAACGGCATCGAGGTGTACGTGGACCGCCCGAGTTCCGAGTGGCCGCGTGCGGAGGACGGTGGCCTCGTCATGAGGAACGACCGGCTCGACCATGCCGGGCTCCTGCGCGCCGCCCCAGCCCCCTGGAGGGGCATGCCGGCGAGCGGTCGCGTTGGACACGTCCATCTCCAAGTCGGCGCTTTGGACGCCGCGGAGCGCTTCTACGCGGATCTGCTCGGGTTCGACATAATGTGCCGGTATCCGGGCGCGACGTTCCTCGGTGCCGGTGGGTACCACCACCAGCTCGCGACCAACATCTGGAACAGCCGGGGCGCCCCGGTGCGCCCTGCGGGCATGGCCGGTCTGGCCGAGGTCGAGCTCCTGATCGACAGGGGGACATTAGCTAAGGTTCGTGGGCGGTGCCTGGAGGGCGGATTGGCGATGACCGATGACGACGGTGCCTCCGTGCTTCACGATCCGTGGGGAACTCGCATCCGCCTCGTGCCATCGAGCGTGTGAACTTGAACGGTCGTTTACTGGAGAAACGTCAGGGCGGGAGTGCGACCCGAAAGGGTCCCTTCTGGGGCGTCTGCTCGGGGACGGCCAAAGATCGTTCCGGCCACGCGCCGAAAGTCTTGGATGGCAGACGAATGTCCGCTTTAGAGTAGCTCAAACGACGTTCTTGACGGCTGGGTTGGGTCGGTAGCAGGTTGTCCGCTTTTCCCGCGGACCTTCTCCGAAGCGGTCATTCCGCTATCGGCCACATCCAGCCGTGCCATAGACATCGAATGGCGTCTTTGCGGCCATCAGCCTGAATGCAGGGATTGTGAAACCCTGCACTTACCAAATTCCGCTAGCGATCAAGCTGGCTGCGCAGCTGACTGGGCACGTCGCTCGCGCTGAAGCTGCTTCGTGGCCCTCATGGCGGCGATCCGTTTGGCCTTGTGCTCGGCGCTCTGCTTCACACCTATGCGCGCTTCCCGAATGGCCTGTTTGTGAGCGTCTGAGAGCGCCTTTCCCCTTTTTGCGTCACCGATTTTACGCTTGGCAACATCCGTATGGGTGTCCCCGGCTTGAAGATAAAAGCGAAGCTTGCTCGAGTTGCGCTGCAGAATGCGTGCCGTCGTGGCGTTCATCTCTCCGGCTTCACGAGCCTCTTTGCTAATCCAGCTTAGGACCCATCCCTTATCGGGATGGCGCATCCGTCTGGTGAGCTTGCCGGTTTCAATTAGCTTAGCAACCTCCCTGAGTTTCCGCAGGCCCCAAAGATTGACATAGTCGGCAAAAGAAAGTGCAAAAATCTTTCCCCTGCTAACCTGGTAAGCCATCCGGCCACGGTAGTGTTTTTCAAGCCACTGCTGCGTGGCAGCCTGGGTTTCGAGCCAACTCTTGATTTCATGAGTCATTTTTCTCTCCTTGTTGTTACGCTAATATGGTCTTACAACGCCGGCAGGGCGTGCGTCGATATTTATGCCACATAGGTAAGAGCATAATATATCATCCGACTGACATTACATCATTGAATAACGACATAGGAAAGAACAATCTCTCTATAGAGAGATTATTCGTCACTAAGACGCTATCCAACGAAGTACTATCAGGCGTTGTCCGCGACGTTTCGCGTCGTGTCTGGCTCTTCAAGCCAGCCACTCGCGACAACGCCGTGGACGGGCTTTTCGCCCCTGCTGCTTTCGCACCCATCTTTCGATGGCTGCTCATGGCGCCACTTCGCTATCGCTCCGTGGAGAGCGCCATGAGCGGACTTCCAGTCTACCCATTTGGTTTTGTGGGCTATTGGCTTTGGGAGAGGGGGCTGCGGCGAGGCAGATGACCGCGGTCGCGCCAAAGAGTGCGAAATCCGAGCTTTTCTGAGCGCATTTACAAGGACTTCCAGCAGCGGTTTTGGCGGCGCAGTACTCTGGCACTCTGACCCAACAAGTCGATGAGAATACGCCTCAATCGTTCAGTTGCACTTCGCAGGTTTGGTTAATCCAGGCAAGCACCTGCCCCATTCTTTGGTTGAACGGCAGGATCACGGCAGTAGCGTCCCGGACATAGAGCTGATTGAGCTCACATGGAGGAGACGCAAATGTCCGTGCTGAAGACCCTCAAGCTGACTGCTGCCGCGCCAGTAGCCTCAGCCAACGATCCCCTAAGCCGTGCGCGCGAGAAGCTGCTGTGTCAGCTCGCCGAACAGAGGGACATGGTGAACGCGACCCTTGAGGGTCGCCTCTACGATCCGCCTAAAGTCGCTGCCCTACGCAAAGACGCGTCGGGTCAGCGCGTGCGGGTGGAGGTGAACCGGCGCGTGCGCAAGGGCTGGTTCCAGGATCAGGCCGGCACCGTGCATTTCATCATGCGGGTCGGTGGCAAGCCGCTGGAGTTGCAGCCGGGCAAGGCCGCCATCAGTATCGGCAGCTTGGACAAGCTGCCCGCCACGCTCGACGCGCTGATCACTGCGGTTCGTGCCGGAGAGTTGGATCCGCAGATCAAAGAGGCTGCCGCAGCGCGCGGTTTGATGATGTCCGAGCGGCGTAAGAAGGCCGCGTGATCTCAATGGCCATGGCGAACGGTGCTTGCAGCTGCGCCATGGCCGCACAAGCTGTTTTGTCCGTAATAGAGACTCTTTAGAATCCATGCGGCAGACGGCGCTGATGTGGTCGGGTCGAATGCCGCGATTTCGCAGATTTTCTGAGCGCGGCAACAAGAACTTAGCGGTGCGATTGGCCGCGAAGCTATCAATGTGCGGGCCCCTGCGGTTTGGACACCTGCACGTCGAAACACAGTGCTCGATCGAACAAATCAGCTTTTCGGTACTGCCGATCACGCTGCCAGGTCGGGGCGTTCGGGTCACCGATCATCTGCATCTCCAGCAGGCCGAACCAACTGAGCGGGCGCAGGACCCGGCTCTCGAAGGCGTATGCCGGGAAGTCCGCGTGGCCTTCGATCAGCGCCGGCTCCCACACCGTACACGACCGCATCAGGTCCTCGGGCAGAAACCACCTCTCCCCTGCCACGGACAAGCACCACAGCACGATGCCAATGTGGTTCTGCGGCCAGGCCTCGAACGGCACGCGATCGAAATAGCTGAGGTTTGTCTGCCAGAAGATGGTCGCGAAGAGTTTCGCGAAAAGCTCGGCGGCTGCCTCGGCCTCAGCGAGACCACTGCCGAGTTTGGTCACCAGCAGCCGCTTCTCGCGCTTCCGCAGCAACCTGGCGGTCTGCGCGGTCAGGCGGGTAAGCTCGACAGGCAGCACGTCGGCCTCGTTGAGCACCTTGTTCATGGCAAGCGCGTTGATTTTGTCGTAGCTGGGCCAGCTCATTGCGTCGAAAATTGCCCGCACATCGGCGCGGCTCAGTGCGCCGGTAGCGGTCAAGGTGAGGCCGTCGATTGCCTGGGCCCGCTGGATCATCAGCCGAGTGGTCGTGAGCAGCGGGGCGTCGGCAACGCTGCTGCTGTCGACGTCCGAGGCGAGGGTGATCGCTCGTGGCACGGTTTGGCCGCGACCCAGCAGCAGTGCGTCCAAGCTGGGCGGGGTCAGCATGGCCCAGATGGGCAGATCGGCCGGCGTCATCATAGCCTGCATCATCTCATCGGAAGCCGGCATGCGGTCAGTACCGCTGCAGGGCATTTGGAGCGCCGTCCTGTGCCGGTGCAGCACCCCGCGCAGCTGGGGTGCCCCTGGGGCTATCCCGGCGGTCCTGGAGCTTCCTACGCAATGGACGACACCCCCTGCTCACCAAGGTATCGCTGAACATGCTGCGGCGCTGGCTCACCAGCATTGGCTTCGGGATCGTTGCCGCTTGGTACGAAGGGCTCGATCCGCTCTCACCCTATCTTTACGAGTGGATCATCCTCGGCGGCATCGCTTTCTTCGGCGGTGGCCTCTTGATGGCAGCAGCTATCCTCCGCAGCGGATTGCTCGTGCTGATGGCGTTGGGTGCCGTCCCCCTGGCAATGGGTTACGCAGAGCGCCTCTTGGCCGAGGACATCAAGCCGAGGGCTGCCTTTTACCGCTACACCGAAGATCCACCCGTGGGGTTGGAGACCTGGGTCGAGGGCAGCTACTTGTACGGTCGAATCACGAACCGGCACCCGCGGGATTGGCTGCGCCTGGCTATGGTGTCCTGTCGACCGATCTATGCGAACGGCAATCTCAGCCTACGTGTTTTGAAGGTCTCTATCGGGGCCGGAGGTTGGATGGCGCCGGGGGAAATGGCTCAGGCGTCACTCGTCAGCGCAAATGGCCTTTCGTGGCAGCCCGGTTTGGCCATTGAGCGCACACGTTGCTGGGTCGGTTCTGCAGATATGTACGAGGCGTCGGCGTTCACGCCTGCGTTCACCTACTCAAAAGATAAGGATAACCGGTACGTTTTTCAGGTTAAGAACACCCGTAACGACGCCAACCTGACCCGGGTGTCATTCAGCTGCTGGGTCACCTTCGATAGTCGGCGCAGCAAGACGGACCTGATCGTGCGACCGTTGTACCAGGATGGCTCGACATACTCAGTCCCACCCGATGCGGAGATCGCCCTCTATAATGACGAATTGTTTGCCGGTAGACGCCTGGATAGCTGTATCGCGCGCGATGTTTCATGGTACGCGATCAGATAGCGCTACAGTTTGTGCAATCAACTTGTAATGATTTTTGGTGCGCGCCGGAAACTAGCCGTTCCGTTCTCGACCCAACATGGTCGTACACGCTCGTCACTGCTTCGCCCGAAACCGGACGTAGGACCGACGCTTCGCGAGGAGAAATGACGCCACCCGCAGGGTGCTGTCACCAAACGTTACACGGCAGCCCAGCAGGGTCACATCACAGCTACGTCGAGCGGTGACAACGCTTCCAGTCGGCCTGACCACTATGAGGCGATGGAGGATCACAGATGCCCGGTGAGGCCGAAGTCGTCCATGTGGTGTGGGGTGCGAGCAGGGCGGACACCATTCGAGAAGCCCTCCTGTCGCAGGGCGACGAAGCGCGGGTCATCGCGCTCTCGGGCTCCCTGCATTTCGGCCCCATCAATCCGCCGGACCCAGATGTTCGACACGCGTGGCTCAGAGCCGTCCTGCGACCCGATCCCTACGCCGACCAGCGCGAGGCAGAGGAGCCGTGGATGGAAGCCACGTCGGCCCGCGTGCATCCGGTCTACTGGGTCTGCATGAGTGACGCCGCCGAGCACGCCAGTTTTCTCGAATTCGCGTTCCGCATGAACGGCCGCCCGTTCGACATCATCGACGCCACGGCCCTCGACTTCGTCACGCGCGACGGCATCCGAAGGCCCTGGTCGCTCGGGATCATGCGCTGCGAGGACATCGTCGCGTCCGGCCTGAGGGATAAGCGGCGCGTCTTCACTCGGGCCGAGTGCGACGCCGCCGCCGCTGGGTGGGCGGCATTGAGGAGCGAGGATGCCCCGCTGCGCATCGTACGCGACGGTCGCTTGGTCTCGGCTCCCCTGACGTACTTCGACACCGTGCTCGTCTCCCAAGCCACACCGGACTGGGAGGTAGCCGCGAGAGTGATCGGGCGCACCATGCAGCACCTGACCGACGAGGTTGACCCACCCGGTCAGGTGGTAAGTGACATCGTACTATTCGGTCGTCTCCAGGCTCTTGGAGATGCAGGAGATCTTGAGATCAAGGGACCGGGACCGGGTATGCGCGAATACGAAGTCAGGACGCCCACCGCTCGTTTGCCAGCCTGAGGAAGACCAAGATGTGTCCTTTCGGCCATTTGGTCACCCGTCGCAGCCTGCTCGTCGGCGCGATGCTGAGCCCGGCTTTCGCCCCCGCCCTTGCGCAGGCGGCCCCCGTCGATGATCCGGCGTTGGCGGGGCCGCTGGGCGACATCTGGATCGGCTCGCCCGAGGCTAAGGTGACGTTTATCGAGTACGCCGCTGTGACCTGTACCCATTGCGCGGCCTTCCACAATGAGGTCTGGCCCGGCATCAAGGCCCGCTGGATCGATACCGGGCGGATGCGCTTTGCCCTACGCGGATACCCACTGAACCCGCTCGACACCGCCGCGTTCATGCTGGCCCGTGCCGACGGCGGCAAGAACTACTACCCGATCACGGACCTGCTGTTCGAGAGGCAGAGATCCTGGGCCTTCGTCGATAAACCGCTCGACGCGATGCGCGACCTCCTCCGGCAAGCTGGCTTCGACAGAGCCAAGTTCGATGCCGTGCTGGCGGACCAAGCTCTCTACGACCAAGTCAACGGCGTGCAGGCCGGGGCGATGAAAGTTCTGAATGTCCGTACAACGCCAACTCTGTTCCTGAACGGCGACCGTTACGTCGGTGCGCTGCCCGCCGACGTGTTCGACGAGATCGTCCGGAAGCTCCCGGGCTAGGGTCGGACCCGCGCGATCGGCCGCCCGATCTTTCATTTCTGGGCAAAGGACGCCTCACTAAACATTCCTGAAGCAGACCTTCCGTGAATTTGCTTTGGGTCGGTAGCGTCCGCTTCTTGGTGAGGGGCTTCAACGCAAAGCAGCAGAGAATGATCTATGGGCAGATACGGCCACAAAAATTTGCCGCCGCCATACCTGAAGAGGGTTTGGCTTGACGAAAATGCGATCTTTGCTAGAGGCGTTTATCCTTACTCGCTTCCGCTGTTCAAGAATGGTGCATTCGAGATCGTATTCGATCGCCCCATCACCATCATTGCTGGGGAGAACGGCGTCGGCAAATTAACGCTTTTGGAAGGTATTGCGGTACTCGCAGGGTTCGATGAGAGCGGTGGCGGTCCGGGATATCAGGCCATAGATAATTCCCGCGCGATCGAGACCGGCGGCGGAGGACTCGCGCGATCACTCAAGGCCGGTTGGTTGCCGAAGATCGGGCGCGGCTGGTTCTTTCGAGCGGAAAGTTTCTTCTCCGTCGCTCGCTATCTCGACGAGGCAGGCAGTCCGTCAGCCGACTTCCTGTCTCATTCGCATGGAGAAGGCTTCATCCGATTTTTCGAGGAGCGCTGCACGAAGCCCGGCATCTTCATATTCGATGAGCCAGAGTCTGCCTTATCGCCAAAGCGTCAGTTTGATTTTCTCAAGCTCCTGAACCGGATGGAGGCAGGCAATCAAAGCCAAGTGATTATTGTCACGCACTCACCGATCATCATGGGGCATCCAGGGGCACGATTGCTGCGGATGAGCCGATACGGATTGGAGCCAGCGGTACTGCAGGACACTGAGCATTTTCAGATCATGCGCCAATTCGTGGATGATCCATACGGCATGATCGAGGCCATGATCAGTGAAAAATAGGCCGTAGCGAGCCCGTCCGCTTATATGCATCGCCGTCCGAAAGCAGACCGGCAGAAACCCACCCAAAGCGGGCCGCAAAAGCGATAGTGGCACCCGCCTAAGCGGCCACTCTCGAAGGGCGTCAGCCATCTAACGGCGAGCTTGATTGATCTAGCGCACCGCTAGCGCAGCACCCTGGTCTCCCCTGCCCAATCAACAACTTAGCCGTGCTTGCGTTGAGATCATAATCCTTGTGTCGGGGGTTCAAATCCCTCCCTCGCTACCAATTCAGCAGCCCCGCTAAGCCCTTAGCGGGGTTTTTGTTTGCGTGCGCAATAGGCCGGCGGCGGGAGGATCAGGCCCGCAGGGCCGGCTTCTCGGCGGTGATCGCGGCGGCGTCCGCTTCGCTCAGGGACGGGCGCACCACCGGCGGGTGCATGGGATCGTAGCCCTCGGGCATCGCATCCCTCAGGGTGCGGGAGCGGGTCACGAGGAAGTCGATCAGGTGGTTGCGCAGGGCGTAATAGCCGGGGGCGTGGTGCAAGTGCGTCCGGTCCCGGTCCTTCGGCAGCGGGTTCTCGACGATCTCGGCCACCTTCGCCTCGGGGCCGTTGGTCATCAGCACGATCCGGTCGGCGAGGTAGATCGCCTCGTCCACGTCGTGGGTGATCATGAAGACCGTCTGCCCCGTCTCGACGCAGATCCGGCGCACCTCGTCCTGCAACGTGCCGCGGGTCAGCGCGTCGAGCGCCGAGAACGGCTCGTCCATCAGCAGGATCTTGGGCTCGATGGAGAGGGCGCGGGCGATGCCGACCCGCTGCTTCATGCCCCCCGACAGTTCCGAGGGCCGCTTGTGCTCCGAGCCCGCCAGGCCAACCGTGGCGATGGCCTTCCGGGCCCGCGCCTCGACCTCCGCCCGCTTCGCCTTCCGCCAGCGCGAGGAGACCGCGTAGGCCACGTTGCCGAGGACGCTGCGCCAGGGCAGCAGCGCATGGCCCTGGAAGATCACTGCTCGGTCGAGGCTGGTGCCCGCGATGGCCTGCCCGTCCACGATGACGACGCCCTCGCTCGGAGCTTCGAGCCCGGCGAGGATGTTCAGCACCGTGGTCTTGCCGCAGCCGGAATGGCCGATCATGCAGACGAACTCGCCCCGCCGCACCGGCAGCCACAGGTTCTCGAAGATCGTGGTCTGCTTGCCGCCGGGTGCCGGATAGCGCCGGGCGATCCCCTCGATGGAAATGAACTTGTCGGACGAGGTCGTCCGGCGGGGCTCGGCCATGGGGCGGGCCTGCCGGGCGAAGGGCAGAAGCGTGCTCATGCGGGCCTCATTCGGGGAAGGTGACGAGGGCTTGCGCGCGGGCCAGCAACTGGTCCAGCACCATGCCGACGAGGCCGATCACCAGGATCGACGTGATCACATTGGTGATCGACAGGTTGTTCCACTCGTTCCAGACGAAGTAGCCGATGCCGGTGCCGCCCACGAGCATCTCGGCGGCGACGATGACGAGCCACGCGATGCCGATGGAGATGCGCATCCCCGTCAGGATCGTCGGGGCCGCCGCCGGCAGGATCACCGTGAAGGCCCGGCGCACCGGCCCGACCTCCAGGGTGCGGGCGACGTTGAGCCATTCCTTGCGCGTGCTGGACACGCCGAAGACCGTGTTGATCAGCATCGGCCACAGGGCACAGATGAAGATCACGAAGATCGCCGAAAGGCTCGAATCCTTGATCGTGTAGAGGGCGAGCGGCATCCACGCCAAAGGCGAGACCGGCTTCATGATCTGGATGAACGGATCGAGCGCCCGGCTCATCAGGGGCGACATGCCGATGAGAAATCCAACCGGGATCGCCACCAGCACCGCCAAGCCATAGCCCAGTGCCACACGGCCGATGGAATAGGCGAGCTGGATGCCGATGCCCTTGTCGTTCGGCCCCCGGTCGTAGAACGGGTCCTTCAGGTGCTTCCAGATCGCCGCCCCGACATCGAGGGGGCCGGGCATGGCCGATTTGCCGGTGGTGGCGGTCTCGCCCATCAGGGCCGCGTATTCCGGGTCCATGGCTTCGGTCTTGCCGACGCCGCTCACCGCGATCTGCCAGCCGAACAGGACAAGGGCGAGGATGATGAGCGAGAGCGCCCCGGCCCTCAGCGGTAGCGAACGCTGCATGGCTCAGCTCGCACGCTTGATGGCGAAGGATTCGAGGTATTCCTTCGGCTTCGAGGGGTCGAAGGTTTTGCCCATCACCACGAAGGTCTTGTTGGTCGCCTCCGGAGGCGTCATCCCGTCCTGGCGCATCAGCTTGGCCGCGTCCGTGGCGCGGTAGACTTGGCGAGCCACCGCCGCGTAATCGATATCGCCCTTGATCTGGCCCCAGCGCTTCATCTGCGTCAGCGTCCAGATGGCGAAGCTCTCGTAGGGGAAGGGATCGAAGGCGATCCGCTTCGGATCCTTTTTCACGCTGCCTAGCCCGTCCGCGTAGGTGCCGGTGAGAACCTGCTCCACCACCGTCACCGGCTGGTTCAGGTAGTTGGCGGGGGCGATGGCGGCGGCGATCTCCTTCCGGTTCTCCGGCTTCGAGGCAAAGGCGGTCGCCTGGAGGACGGCGCGCAGCAGCGCGGCCGTGGCGTTGGGCATCTCGCGGATCGTGTCCTGCGCCACCGAGAAGGAGCAGCAGGGATGCCCGTCCCAGATCTCCTTCGACAGGATATGGATGAAGCCGACGCCGTCGTAGACCGCCCGCTGGACCAAGTTGTCGGGGGCGAGGAACCCGTCGATGTTGTCCGCCCGCAGGTTGGCGACCATCTCGGGCGGGGGCACGAGGCGCAATTGCACATCGGTGTCGGGGTCGATCCCATGCTCGGCGAGGTAGTAGCGCAGCAGGTAATTGTGGTTCGAGTAATCGAACGGGATCGCGAGCTTGAAGCCTTTCCAGTTCTTCGGGTCCCGGTTGTCCTTGTGCTTGTTGGCGAGGCAGATTGCCTGCCCGTTGACGTTTTCGATGGCCGGGACCGCGAAGGGCACGGGGTTCGAGCCGAGGCCCAGGGTGAGGGCGAGCGGCATCGGCGCCAGCATGTGGGCGGCGTCGTATTCCTTGTTCAGGGTCTTGTCGCGCACCACCGCCCAGCCGGCGGTCTTTACGACATCGACGTTGAGCCCCTGCTTCTCGTAGAAGCCCATGGGCTTGGCCATGATGATCGGCGTGGCGCAGGTGATCGGGATGAAGCCGACCTTCAGGTCCGTCTTCTCCGGCTTACCCGCTTCCGCGAAGGCCTCGGCGACGAAGCCCGTCGGCAGGAACTGGTTCACGGCGGCCACCGCCGTCGCGAGGCCGACGCTGCGCAGGAAGGCCCGGCGCTCGGTGGCGTGCGGGAACAGCGCCCGCATCATCGTCGCCTCCACGGCTTGCGTGATGGCGGCGTCGCCCGAGGGGAGCGCCGCCTCGTGGGCGGCCTGATCCGCATGGCCCCCGCAGGAGCAACCGCCCCGGAGGCGACGCGGGGTGCCGAAGGGATTGTCGAACAGGGCCATCGCGATCTCCGGCGGGGTAGTCTCAGAAACTCTCAGCAACACTTGCGCCAACAGCGGCGCTAGGCGGCCAGCCAGGCGACGACCTCGCCGCCCTGGCGCTGCTCCATCGCGAGCCGGCGCTCGCTCTCCTCGGTGACGTGCCAGGGGGCGCCGGCGACGGGCACGCCGTGAAGCTCGATCGGGGCCGAGCGGGTCTTCAGGCGGATGACGGGGGCGGCATGGGCATAGCCGGGGCTCTCCCGGCCGAGGATCGCCCGCGCGATCACCTGGGCCTGCCGCGCCACCGGCTCGATGTAGCGGCAGGGGCTGCCGGCGAGGCTGATGCAATCGCCGAGCGCGAAGATATCGGGGGCGCTGGTGCGCAGGGTCGCCGGATCGACGGCGATGCCCTTGTCGAAGGCGATCCCGGCCCCGCGCACGAGGCGGGAGGGCGTCGCGAGCCCGGTCGCGGCGATGACGGTCTCGGCGACGAGGCTCGTCCCCTCCGCGAGGGCGAGGGCGATGTCGCCCTCCTTCCGGCGGGCGAGGCCGTTCACCAGGGTGCCGCCGAGGAAGCGCACGCCGAGCCCGCCGAGCCCGGCCAGGAGACGGCATGCGGCCTGTTCCGGCAGGAGTTCGGGCAGGGGCCGCGCCTCGGCCCCAATGAGCGTCACCGTGTGACCGGCCCGCGCCAGATCCTCGGCCAACTCGCACCCGACCAAGCCGGCGCCGATGATGGCGACGTTGCGCGGCCCCTGCGCCAGTACGGCATGCAGGCCGGACCATGCGGCGAGGTCGTTCACCCGCCAGCACAGGGCGGGGTCGAGGCAGGCGGGCAGGGCGGGGCGGGCGCCGTGGGCGAGGACGAGGTGGGTGTAGGGCAGGGTGCCGCGCGTGGTTCGCAGGCTGTGCCGCTCCGGCGAGAGGCCGATGGCGAAGGTCTCGCTCATGAGCCGCGCGCCGAGGCGGGAGGCGGCTTCCGCGCCCGTCTCCCGGCGCAGGTCGGAGGGCGAGAGGCCGCGCCCAAGGGCGATGGAGAGTTCCGGCTTGTGGTAGAGGTCGCCGCCGCAGGCGGTCACGAGGGTGATCGGGATCTCGGCGTCCTCGGCGCGGATCGCCTCGGCCGTGCTCCAGCCGGCGAGGCCGGCGCCGACGATCACCACGCCCGGCCGCCGCAGCGGCGCGACCGCCACCGGCGCCGCCGCCACGGAAGCACGACGCTGGTAGGGCTCGAAATCCGTTTTGGTCACACCGCAGATCGGGCAGGCCCAATCGTCGGGAATGTCGGCGAAGCGCGTGCCGGGGGGCAATCCGCCATCCGGGTCGCCCTCGCCCTCGTCGTAGATCAGCCCGCAGGCCCGGCAGAGGAACTGTTTCCAGGGGCCGAGGCCGTCCGTGGGTTCGGGAGCGCTCATGTCCGGCCCCCGGTGGCGGCCGGCAGGATGTCGCGCGAGAGCCGCGCCATCTCCCAGCGCAGGTGCTTGATCGCCGGGGTGACGATGGCGACGAAATGCGCCTCCCGGATGCGCCGCTGCGGCGCCGCCGACATTAGGTAGCCCCGCGCCCCCTGGTGCAGCAGCGCCGATTGCGAGGCGCGCAGCGCCAGTTCGGCCACCTGGGCGCGGGCGTCGAGGACGTCGATCAGGTAGTCGGTCGCGCCCTCGAAGGGCGTCTCGGCGAGGCGCATCACGCGGGCGCGCAACTCGGCGAGTTCGGCGGTGATGGCGTCGGGCCGGTCGTGGAGGAACTGGTTGACGTGGCCGAGGGGCTCCTCGACCGCCTGCATGGAATCGAGGCTGCCCTCGGTGACGCCGAGGCCCATGCCGCATTGGAGCAGGATGAAGGCCGCGCGGATGCGGCCGATGAAGGGTCGGGCCGGGTCGGCGATCAGGTCGTCCTGGCCGACGAAGTACTCGTCCAGGCGCAGGCCCCAGGTGCTGGTGCCCTCCATGCCGGAGAATTGCGGGCAGGGCCGCAACTCGGCGCAATCGCAGGCCAGCAGGAACATGATCTCGTGGCTGATCGCCTCGCCCGCGCCGACCACACCCGCGATGGCCCCGCAATACTGGCCGGGCCCGATATGGCTGACCCAGGGCAGCATGCCGCTCACCCGGTAGCCGCCGGGGACGCGGCGGGCGCGGAGCAGGATCGGCTCGATCCCGGCAAACGCCTTCATCGGGTTGGACAGCGCGGTGCCGCCGAAGGTCCGGCCGGTCAGGTGATCGTCGAGCACGGCGTCGGTCAGCGCCGGGTTGCCCGATTGTTCGAGGTAGAGGCCGCAGACATCGTGGCACCACATCAGGAAGCCGGTGGCGCCGCAGGCGCGGCTGGCGGCCTGCATCGCGGCGAGGGAGAGCCCGAAGCGCCCGCCGTGCCGGTCGAGATGGACGCCGAGCGCTCCTGCCGCGCCGAGCTGGCCCATGATGTCGAGGGGGTAATCGCCGTGGTCGATGCTCGTCGCCGCCGCGCTCAAGGGGCCTTCGGCAATGGCCGTCGTCCGGGCGAGGACGGCCTCGTCCGTCCAGTCGGGGCCGACCGCCGACGCCGCCCCGATGGGGGCCTCGACCAACCGAAGAGCGGGTGCGCTCGCCATCGTGCCGTCTCCTCTGGAGGGGGAAAGAGGCGGGGCGCCGAGGGCCCCGCCGCAGGGGTCAGCCGGCGAGGCCGATCGTGAAGGGGATCGGGTTGCGCATGGAATTCGCCACCGGGGAGTAGGCGTTCGCATGGCGGACGATCTCGTCGAGTTCCTCGCGGGAGGCGTCGCCCTCGATGGTCACGGCGACGCGGATCTCCTGGAAGCCCATGTCCGCCGGGGCCTTTTTGGCACCGCCGGCACCCCAGGCGGCCGGGTTGCCGATATCGCCTTCAAGATGCAGTTCGAGACGCGACAGGCGGACCTGCTTCCAGGTCGCCACGGCGGTGATGCCCACCGCGAGGCAGCCGCCCAGGGCCGAGAGCACGATCTCGCCGGGGGCCGGCGCGGTGTTCTCGCCGAACAGGTGCAGGGGCTCGTCCACCACGACGGGCTGGTGGTCGCCGACATAGCTCAGGGTGCGGTACTGGCCATCGACGACGGTGTGCACCTTGTTGGTGCCGCGCGAGCCCGGATTGTTGCGGCCCTTCTCCGCGAACTGCATCAGCCCGTCGCGGTCGATCGGGCGGAGATAGGCCGTGACGGTCTTGGGGGCGGCGCTGGTGCTCATGGCGAGGGATCCTCCTTGCGCGAGCCCTGCCGGGCCCGGCTCGGCAGGGGTTTGGCAAGCCCGATGCCAACGCTCAAGGTGTGTCGAAAATTCTGAAAGATCGTTCTCCGGCAACAGCTTGCGCGGAGAAGGACGTTACCGCGCTGAGGCCCGGCGGCAGGCATTGTCGACACTTTGTCGACAATGCCGGACTTTGTCCGAGTCGCTCAGCATGCCGCCTGGAGCTTGCGCCAGCGGTAGGAGAATTGCCGCTCGGTCAGGCCGAGGCGCTGGGCGGCGCGGGTCTTGTTGCCCCCGGCCTGGGACAGGGCGATGCGCAATTGCTCGTGGTCGTGAGAGCTCGCAGGGAGGTAGGGGCGGATCGGCAATCCCCGTTCCGGCGCCGGCCCCGGCAGTGACTGCGACGTGGCGAAACCCGCCATCCTGTCCCCTTCGAGCAAGGGCCGCAGGTCGTCGGTGTCGAGGACGCCGTCCCCGGAGAGGAGGACTAGCCGCTCGATGAAGTTGGCCAGTTGCCGGATGTTGCCCGGCCAGGGCTGCCGGGCGAGGGTGCCGAACGCCGCCTGCGTGAGGTTCACGTTGCGCTGGTTGTCCTGGTTCGCCTTCGTGAGGAAGTGGAGGACGAGGTCGGGGATGTCGCTGCGCCGCTCGGCGAGCGGGGGCAGGGTGATCGGCACGACGTTGAGCCGGTAGAACAGGTCCTCCCGGAAGCGGCCATGGGCGACCTCGGCGGCGAGGTCGCGGTTCGTGGCGGCCACGAGGCGCATGTCCACCCGGATCTCCCGCTTGCCGCCCAGGCGCACCACCGTGCCTTCCTGCAGGGTGCGCAGCAGCTTGGTCTGCAGGACGGCCGGCATCTCGCCGATCTCGTCGAGGAAGATGGTGCCGCCGCTCGCCTGCTCGAACCAGCCGGCCCGCGCCTCGACTGCGCCCGTGAAGGCCCCCCGCTCGTGGCCGAACAATTCGGATTCGAATAGGCTGTCGGGGATGGCGGCGCAGTTCACCTTGATGAACGGCCGGTCCCGCCTCGGGCTCGCGAGGTGCAGGGCGCGGGCGAACAGCTCCTTGCCGCTGCCGGATTCGCCGAGCAGCAGCACGCTCGCCGTCGCGTTCGCCACCTTCTCCACCTGCCCGAGCGCCCGCAGCAGGGCGGGGGAGGTACCGATGATGCCGTAGCGGGCGCGCTTGATGCGCAGCTCCCGCGCCAGCATGTCGTTGTGCTCCTCGAGCGCTCGCGTCTTCCGCTCCACCCGCTCGTTCAGGGTCAGCAACTGGCTGACCATGGTGGCGATGATCCGCAGGATCGTCAGGTCGTCGGAGAGCGCCCGCTCCCGGTGGCGGATGCGGTGGCAGGCGATGGCGCCGACGGTCCGGTGATCGACGCGGATCGGCAGCGCCAGGAACGAGACCGCGCCCCTCGGAAGCCGGGCGCGCTCGACCGCCCGGCCGAGGAAGATCGGGTCCTTGTCGATGTCCTGCACGATGATGAGGTGGCCGTCCTTGATGACGCGGCCGGTGATGCCTTCGCCCGCCGCGTAGCGCCCCCGGGCGGCCTCCTCCCGCGTCAGGCCGTAGGAATAGGCGATGCGGTAGCCGTCCCCCTCCGGGTCCTTGAGGACGATCCGTCCCCGGTTAAGGCCGACGATCTCCGAGAGGAGATGCAGCATCTCGCGCGCGACCTGATCGAGGTGGATGCCCTTGCCGATCAGGTTCATCACCTCCTGCAGCAGGAACATCTCCTGGGTGCGCCAATGCGCGGAGGACGCACCCCTGACTCGTTCATCCATCCCGCGGCGCCTTCCAAGGTCTCCCTGGCGGCGGATGGTCTGCAAGCTTCGTGCAATCGCCCGCGCGGGATCTCAGCCGCTGGCGGCCCTCCGGTTCAGGACGCCGCGCAGGGCGCGGGCAACCTGCTGGGCGCTGTAGGGCTTGCGCACCAGCTCGAAGCCATGGGCGTCGTCCCGGGCCAGCGTGTCGCTGTAGCCGGTGGTGAGGATCACCGGCAGGTTCGGGTGCTCGGTACGGAGCCGCCGGGCCAAGGCGACGCCGCCCATCCCCGGCATGACGACATCCGAGAAGACGGCATCGAACCGGAACGGCACTCGCTCCATTTCGGAGAGCGCCGCCTCGGCGTTGTGCGCCCAGACGGTCGAGTGGCCCAGATCCTCCAGAAGCTGGGTGCAGAACCGCCCGACCTCGAGGTTGTCCTCCACCACCAGCACGCAGAGCGGGCGCCCGTCGGTCTGCCCGTCATCCGCGCCGGTATCGGTCTCCGTCGGGAGCGGCGGGGCATCGACCTGGGGCAGGTAGAGGGTGAAGGTCGCCCCCCGGCCCGGCCCGCTCACGACCTCCACGTCGCCGCCGGATTGCTTGGTAAAGCCGATCACCTGGGAAAGCCCGAGCCCGGTGCCCTTGCCGACATCCTTGGTGGTGAAGAACGGCTCGAAGATCCGCACCAGCAGATCCGGCGCGATGCCCGGCCCTTCGTCCGTCACCGAGATGGCAGCGAACGGCCCCGGCGCGCCCGCATGTCCGCGAATGGACGGCAGCGCCGTCCCGCAGGCGAGCCGGAGGGTCAGCGTGCCCTCGCCATCCATCGCGTCGCGGGCGTTCACCGCGAGGTTGACCAGGGCCGTCTCGAACTGGCTCGGGTCGGCCCGCACGTGGCAGGGCCCGTCGGGGACCTCGGTGACGATGCGGATGCGCGCTCCCGTCACGGCATTCAGCATGTCGGCCACGCCGCCGAGGCGTTCTCCGACGTCCAGCACCTCGGGGGCGAGGGGCTGGCGGCGGGCGAAGGCGAGCAGCTGGCTGGTCAGGCGGGCCGCACGGTCCACCGTGTCGGACACCGCCTCCAGGTAGCGGGTGCGCCGCTCCTCCGCGAGGTTCGGCCGGCGTAGGAACTCCACCGACGAGCGGATGATCGTGAGCAGGTTGTTGAAGTCGTGCGCCACGCCGCCGGTCAGCTGGCCCACGGCCTCCATCCTCTGGGCATGACGCAGCGCCTCCTCGGCGCGGGCCAGTTGCTCCTCGCTGCGCAGGCGCTCGCTGACGTCCTGTGCGTATTGGAAGGCGCCGAGGCGCCGTCCCTGCGCATCCCGCAGCGTCGTGAACTTCAACTCGTAGCAGTGCCGAGTCCGGGCCGGGTCGCCGAACTCCGCGATGATCGTGAACTCCTCGCCCGAGAGCGCCCGCGACCAGACGGCGTGCACGGCGTCCCGGTGCTCGGGATGATCCGCCAGCAGGTCGAGCAGGTTGTCGCCCGCCCTGGGCCGGATGCCGTAAAGCGCTTCGAACTCGCGGGCATAGGCGGCGTTTACGGCGAGGAACCGGTAGCCAGGATCTAGGACGCCGACGAGGGCGTCGGTGGTCTCGAACACGTCCGCCCAGAGCTTGCGCTCGGACAGGGCCTCCGCGACCCGTCGCTCCAGCGTCGCGTTCATCTCGCGGAGGCCGTCCTCCGCGAGCTTGCGGTCGTGGATGTCCTCCACCACGCCGTACCAGCGGAGGATGGCGCCGTCGTCCCCGCGTCGCGGCTGGGCGCGGGCGCGCATCCAGCGGGACGTGCCGGTGCGCGCGTCGCGGATGCGGTAATCGACATCGACCGGCTCGCCCGAGGCGAGGCATTGCGTGAACACCGTGACGGTCCAGGGGACGTCGTCCGGGTGTAGGGCCTTGATCCACCCCGCGCCGTCCAGCTCGCCGGGGGCCTGCCCCGTCAGATCGAGCCAGCGCTTCGAGTAGGAGGTGATGTTGCCCTGCGGATCGCAGGTCCAGGGCACCTGGGGGTTCAGTTCGACCGTATGGCGGAAATGGTCCTCGCTCTCCCGCAGGCGGGCCTCGCCGCGCACCCGCGCCGTGGTCTCGGCGGTGACGCAGAACAGGCCGTTCACCCCGCCGAATTCATCCAACACGGGCGAGTAGGTGAAGGACCACCAGCCCTGTTCGGAGGCCCCGTCCCGCGACAGGTCGAGCATGACGTCCGTGAGGGTCTGGCTCTCGCCCGCGAGAGTCGCCGCCACGAGCGGTTCGATCTCGTCCCAGATGCTGGCCCAGACCTCGCGGAAGGGGCGCCCGAGGGCTTCGTTCAGGCGGTAGCCCAGCATCGGCCGGTAGGCGTCGTTGTAGAAGCACCGCAGGTCCGGCCCCCAGGCGAGGAACATCGCGGTGGGGCAGGGGAGCATCAGCGCGAGCGCGCTCCGCAGGGCCGGCGGCCACGCCTCAGGCGGGCCGAGCGGGTTCGCCGACCAATCGTGGGCGCGGATCTCGGCGCCCGTCAAACCTCCCGGAGGCAGGAACCGGAACGGGTCAGCCACGGGAGTCGCGACCCTTCCAAGGGGCTTCCACCCGGACGAACGTGTTGCCGTGCATAGCTGTCGTCATGCCCACTGCATCGATGCCGGCACGAGTCGACCTCGCCCGGCACTCGACGCTCCCGCGAGATCGGCGCCAAGGAAAGCCAACCCAAGTTTATAGGGAACCCCCCAAAGCGCCCGTTGGTCCCGCACGACCGAACGCCATTGAAGGCAGGAGTCTCGCTGACGCTTTCGCCCGACTGCATGACTTTTAGGCAAGCCTGCTCTGCAACCAAGGGGCGCAGATTTCCCTTGTTCAACATCGGGTCGATGCGGTCCCCCGCCTGTTGCGTGAGCGGGATAACGTGAAGCGGTCCGTCCCGCGCCCTTGCCTCCGGGCCAATTGCGCGTAACGACGTCGCATCGCGAACGCCCCAGGCACTGCATGTCGATCGAGATCGAGCGGAAATTCCTCGCCCACCCGTCCGTGCTGGAGCATTGCCGGAACGGGGTCCGCATCGTTCAGGGCTACCTGCACACCGACGACGAGAACACGCTTCGGGTGCGGCAGATGGGCGAGCGCTACTTCGTCGCCTGGAAGGGCAAGCGGCAGGGCGCCGTCCGACAGGAGATCGAGCGCGAGGTCGATGCCGCACTCGGCGCGGCGATGCTCGACTCGGTCTCGCCCCGCCACCGGGTCGAGAAGGTCCGCCACCGCATCGCGGCCGGCGGCTTCACCTGGGAGGTGGACCTGTTCGCCGGGAGCCTCGCCGGCCTCATCCTGGCCGAGGTCGAACTGACCCGCGAGGACGAGGACGTGCCGCTCCCGTCCTGGATCGGACGCGAAGTGACCACCGACGAGCGCTACCGCAATTCGCGGCTCGCGGCCGGGATGCGTCGGCCCCTGCTGGTCGCCGCCTGAATCAGGCCTCGGCCCGCCAGAGCCAGAGCGCGGTGAGGACGAGCAGGATCGTCGCCAGCGCCCCGGTCCAGCTCAAGGCATCCCACCCGGCGACGCGGCCGGGGCCGATGGCCCGCACCATGAGCGGACCGGCGATCTGGCCGGCGGCGAAGGCGGCCGTCATCCGGGCGAGGAGCGGCGTCGGGTCGTCGGGCCGCGCTTCCCGGGCGAGTTGCAGCCCCGCCATGGTTGCCACCATGAACGTGCCGCCCACGAACACCGCCGAGGCGGCTATGGCGGGCAGTGTCTGCACGAACAAGGGCAGGGCGGTGCCGAGCGCCATCACCGCCTGCGCCAGAGCCCAGATCCGCCGCCGCGAGCCCCGCGCGGCGAAGCGGGCCACCGCCGCCACCGAGAGGGCGGCGGCGAGGCCGAACAGCGGCCATGTCAGCCCGAACGCCAGCGGGTCCGGTGCCAGCGCCCGAGCCATGGCGGGCAGGAACGTCGCGGGGACGATGTAGCCAAAGCCGAAGGTGCCGTAGCAGATCACGAGGGCCGTCTGCCCGCCCCCGCGTAGCGGAGCGACAGCGGCCGCCTCCCGCTCCGCGATTTGCGCCGGCTGCGTGCCCTGGCCGTGGGACAGGCCTTGGACCAGCAGGCCGCCGAGGGCGGCGATCACCCCCAGTTCGAGCCACAGCCTCTCCGCCGGCTGGACCCCGCCGAGCCAGGTTAGCACGCCCGCGAAGGCGATGCCGAGGCCGACGCCGGTATAGATCCAGGCCCCCAGCGCGGCAGCGCCCCGCCGGGCCAGTTCCGCGAGGCACCAGCCGCTGGCGCAGATCAGGGCCCAGGCGCTGAACACCCCCGCCGCCGCCCGCAGACCAAGGCCGAGAAAGCCGGGCGAGGAGGCCCCGACGGCGGCCATGGCGAGGGTCGTCACCGCGACGCCGAGCAGGCTGAGCAGCAGGCCGCGGCGGGGATTGCCCGAGAACCACGACGCGGTGAGCGCCCCGACGAAGTAGCCAAGATAGTTCGCCGCCGCCCATTCCGCGCCGGAGGCGACATCCAGCGTTCCGTCCCGAACCATGAGCGGCATGAGCGGGGTGAAAGCGAATCGACCGATGCCCATGGCGATGGCGAGCGCGACGAGGCCGCTCGCGACGATGGGACGGTTCGTGCCGGGGGAATGGGCGGGGGAAGGCGCGGGCGTCGTCATTGCCCAAGGGTTGAGCACGGCGGCCCGGCCTTGGGAACGCCCAATCCGCCGCATGGCTCGCGGTGAAACGCCTCTTGCAAAGCCGAACCAATGCTTGTGCTATCGAGCTTGAGCTTGTATTCGATCATATATTATCTGAATACATCTACAGATATAAGTATTTAGATATTACAACCAGCGATATCGGCCGGTGCGGTCGATGCTCCCTCCGGACAATGTGATGTCACTGATACAAACCGGTCTGGTCGTCGCCTTCCTGCTTTGCGCCTCGGGCTTCGTCGCGTCGGCGGCCGGTCCCGCGCCGGTTCCGGTCGCGTCCGACCCGGTCGCCACCACCGCCGCCTATGGCGATTGGGTGCTCCGCTGCCAGCGGGTGAACGACAAGAACCAAGCCTGCGAGGTCGCGCAGACCATCCAGGTGAAGGACAAGGACCGCACGGTCCCCGTCGCACAGATCACCTTCAGCCGCGCGAAACCCGGCGAGCCCCTGCGGATCATGGTCGTGCTGCCAACCAACATCGTGCTGCCGAGCAGCGCCGCGCTCGCGCTGTCGGAGAAGGATGCACGGCCGATCGAGTTGCCATGGCGCCGCTGCATCCCCGGCGGCTGCGTCGCGGAGGCCCAGCCCCCGGCCGATGCGCTCAAGGCCTATCTGACCGCCGCCGAGCCGGGGCGACTCACCTTCACGGACGCGACCGGCCGCCCGATGGTGCTGCCCCTCTCCCTGCGCGGCCTTCAGCAGGCCATCGAGGCGCTGAACCGAACCTGACGTCAGGCCGGTTCGGCAAGCGCAAGCGCGGCCTTCATGCCGTCGCGGGAGCCCAGCACGGCAGCCCGTTCGGCGCGGGTGAGATTTGCCCAGGCGTGGTCGAGGCTGTCCGCATCGGCGAGCTTGGCGCAGCCCACCACGAGGTTCGCGTCCAGCGGGCCTTCCCCGCGCCTGCGGGCCGGCGGCAGGGCGTCGAGGTGATGCCGGCGCAGGGCCGGATCGCGGATCAGGCGCTGCATCGCGTCCTCATCCTGCATCTCCTGGCTTAACTGCCGGTAGAGGCCGAGCGCCCGTTGCAGCGAGGGCGGCGGGGCGATCTCCTCCGGGATCCGCAGCAGGCCGAGGCGGCGCAGGGCGCGGCCGGCGCTGCGGCTCGACGTCAGCAGCACCAGCGGCACGGCGAGGCCGAGACCCACCAGAACCGGCGTCATCCAGAGGAAGAGCGGCGTCGAGACCGCATAGGCGGCGCCCGCCAGGATCAGGCCGAACAGCGTGTACTGCCAGTAGCCCCGGATGACGGCGCCGACCGGCACCCGCCCGTCGTCGCGGCGCTGCGCATTCCAGCCGGAATCCCGGCCCAGCAGCACGCCGACCACCGCCGAGGATTGGATCAGCATGGCGATGGGGGCGATCAGGCCGCCGACCAGCGTCTCGACCAGCACGCTGCCAAAAGCGCGGAGGCCGCCGCCGCAGGCCCGGCGCAGGCGGCTGTCGAACAGCAGGGCGATGTAGGCCATCAGCTTCGGCGCCAGCAGCACCGCCATCGTGGCGGTGAAGAGCTGCTCGGCGAGCACCGGATCGACCTTCGGCCAGTTCGGGAACAGCGAGGGGCCTTCGCCGAAATATTCGGGCCGCACGAAGCGCGATTGCAGCGAGATGAGCACGCCGAACAGCAGGAAGACCAGCCACAGGGGTGAGGTCACGTAGCTGCCGATGCCCATCATCAGGTGCAGCCGGCTGACCCAGTGGAGCCCCCGCGTCGGCAGCACGGCGGCATGCTGCAGGTTGCCCTGGCACCAGCGCCGGTCGCGCACCGCGACGTCGGTGAGGGAGGGCGGGCCCTCCTCGAAGCTGCCGGGCAGGTCCGGCACCATGCGCACCGCCCAGCCGCCCCGGCGGATCAGGGCCGCCTCCACGAAATCGTGGCTGAGGACGTGGCCGCCGAAGGGGGTGCGCCCGCGCAGCACCGGCAGGCCCGCCTGCTCGGCGAAGGCGCGGGTGCGGATAATGGCGTTGTGCCCCCAGTAGTTGCCCTCAGTGCCGTGCCAGCGGGCGATGCCGTGGGCGATGAGCGGGCCGTAGATCCGCCCGGCGAATTGCTGCATCCGCGCGAACAGGGTCGTGCCGTTCACGATCACCGGCAAGGTCTGGATCAGGCCGGTGCCGGGCTCCCTCTCCATCAGCGCGGCGAGGCGCACGACGCTGGCGCCCTCCATGACGCTGTCCGCGTCGAGGATGAGCATGAACGGGTAGGCCCCGCCGAAACGGCGCACCCAATCGGCGATGTTGCCGGCCTTGCGCTCGGTGTTCTTGGCCCGGCGCCGATAGAAGATCCGCCCGTGTCCCCCCGTCCGCTCACGCAGGGCGAGGAACGAGGCCTCCTCCGCGATCCACACGTCCGGATCGGTGGTGTCGCTGAGGATGAAGAAGTCGAAGCGGTCGAGACGACCGGTCGCTTCCAGGGATTCGTAGATTGCCTGCAGACCCGCCGCGATCCGCGCCGGGTTCTCGTTGTAGCAAGGCATCAGCAGGGCCGTGCGCGTGCCGAGCTCCGGCAACGTCTCGTCGGCATTCCTTCGGCGCCCGGCCAGCATGTCGATCAGGCCGCCGAGGGCGCTCGTGAAGGCCAGGGCGATCCAGGCGAACAGCACGACGAAGAGGATGAGCACCGCCCATCCGAGGAAGCTCTGCCCCGCCCCATTGAGGACGAGGTACATCTGCCGCCCGCCGATGGCGGTCATCACCACGGCGCCGCCGATGACGAGGAGCCGCCGCAGGGCGACACCCCGCGTCGGCGCGATCAGCCCGGTCTCGCGGCGCGGCTCGGCGCGCAACGACTGGACCGGCATGTCCACCGGGGCCGGGGGCGGAAGGGCGGGAACCGTCGCCGCGTCGGACACGGCGTCCAGACTCTGCATCAGGCGGTCCAGCGGTAGAGCCAGGTCTCGGAGACCGGCCCCGACTCACCGAGCAGAACGCAGCGCAGTTCCGCGAGCTTGGCGCCGCCGTGGCGCAGATGGAAGCTCACCCGCCATCCGCCCGTCTCGGGGTTGGGGATGGCCGACACGTCGGTGACCTTGCCGACGCTCGTGCCGACCTCCGCGCGGAACGGCGCGTCGGCGCCCTTCCCCTTCACCGCCTCGCCCACCACGTCGATGACGAAGATGCGGCTGTTGTCCTCCGGCCCCGCGCCAATCATGGTCCGGGTGACGCGCGCCAATTGGGTCGGCCAGGGCGTGTCCCAGCCCCAGTGCATCCGGTAGGTGTAGGTGTATTCGCCGTGGGCGGAGAGCTTGTCCTTCGGGCGCCAGAACGCGACGATGTTGTCGTTGGTCTCGTTCGGCGTTGGGATCTCCACGAGGTCGATGGCGCCTTCGCCCCAATCGCCGATGGGCTCGATCCAGAGGCTCGGCCGCTTGTCGTAGCGGGCTTCGAGGTCCTGGTAATCCGCGAAGACGCGGTCGCGCTGCATCAGCCCGAAGCCGCGCGGGTTGGCTTGCCCGAAAACGCTGAATTGCAGGTCCACGGGATTGCACAGCGGTCGCCAGATCTGCTCACCCTGGCCTGTCCACATCAGCAGCGCCTCGGAATCGTAGACGGCCGGGCGCCACTCGTCGAACCGGCGGGAATCCTTCGGCGACAACTGGTACATGCTGGTGAGCGGCGCGATGCCGGATTCGACGATGTCGACGCGGGGGTAGAGCACGCTCTCGACGTCGAACACGGTCGCGGTGCCCGGCCGTACGGTGAAGCGGTAGGCGCCGGTGACGCTCTCGCTGTCGAGAAGGGCGTGGATCACCAGGGCCGGCGAGTCGGGCTTCGGCTTCTCCAGCCAGAACGAGCGGAAGCGGGCGAATTCCTCGCCCTTGGAATTGCCGGTGCCGATGGCGAGGCCGCGCGCCGAGAGGCCGTATTGCTGCCCCTTGGTGATGGCGCGGAAGTAGCTCGCGCCGAGGAAAGCGCAGAGTTCGTCGCTGTCGCCTCCGCCCTGGCCCGGCACATGGATGCGGAAGCCCGCGAAGCCCAGGGGCTCGGTCACCCGGAACGTCGGGTCGTCATAGCTGAACAGGTCGGCATTGTAGGGCACGGCGGTGGCCTTGCCGTCCGCCACCTCGAAGATGTCGACCGCGGGACGGAAGAGGAAGCCACGCGGGAAGAACTGCACCTCGAAGGGCAGCTTCTGGTCGCGCCACAGGGCGCGCTCCTTGCGAAAACGGATGCCGCGATACTGGTCGTAGCTGAGGGACTTGATCGCCCCCGGCAGGTCGGTGGAGGGCGCCTTGAACGGCTGCTTCGACAGCGCCTGCGCGAGGCGGCGGACGGTCGATCCCTCGAACGGGCCCGGTGCGGGCGCCGGGGCAGGCTGCTTGTCGTTCGTCTCGGCCAGCGCGGCGCCCGGCAGCAGACCCCACTCCAGGAAGCCAGCCAGGGCCGTACCGGATCCGCCGAGGAGGACGTTGCGTCGATGCACGGGATTGGGTCTCTTCAGCACGTCTCGGAGCTACAGATATAGCCAAGGTGGCTGAATGGTTCCCCGCTGTCCCGGCTATGGCGTGGCGCCGGCCGCCGGGCGTCACCCGTGCGGCCGGTGCGGGTTGGTTCAAGCGGCCTTGCGGCCGGGCTCGGCGGACTCGGTCGGGCGGCCGAGGCCGAGGGACTTCGCCAGGTTCGAGCGCTTCTCGCTGTAGGACGGCGCCACCATCGGATAATCCGCCGCGAGGCCGAACCGCTCGCGGTAGGTCGCCGGGGAGAAGCCATGCGCCGCGAGGTGGCGCTTCAGCGTCTTGTAGCGGCGGCCGTCGAGGAAGCTGATGATCGCATCCGGCTGGATCGACTTGCGGACCTGCGCGGCGGACGGCTTCTCGACAGCCTCTTCCTGAACGGCAGGAGCGTTCGTGCCGAGGGCACCGAGGGTCTGGTGCACGGTGGCGATCAGGTGGGGCAGGTCGGCTGCGGCAACATGATTGTGCGACACGTAGGCGGCGACGATGTCGCCGGTCGCTACCATGAAGTCGAAGCCATGCCCTTCGGTTTCGTGAGACATTCGTGTGTTTCCATAATTGCACCCTCGACTTTGCGATGAGCTTAAACGCGGAAAAGTGCAAGGGGGAGTGATGCCGTAACGGTGTATTACAGATCAGCGCTCAGCGAATGGCTTGATGCTCATCAGTAAGATTGTCGATTGTGGAAATCGTATGGCTAGGCTCGGCGTGGCGACCTCAGTACAAGCCGGCTGCGCGCCTGTCGCGTCATGTATACTACCTAAGGTAGAGTCTTCGGCTTAAGCCCACATTATACAAATGTAATGAATGGCCGCAGCGAACGAATATTGATTTTTGTGTTATTTTGGTCAGAAAATAAAGTATTTATACAATAAAAATGAGCGCGGCGTGACATTCCATCGAATGTCACGCCGCGCTCTATTCTTTATCACAGGCCTCGGGCGATCAGGCGTGGAGAGCCTGTCAGGCCGTCTCCTTCCGCGTGACCACCAGCGCCCAGATGGTCGCAGGAATCCAGCCAATCAACGTCAGGTGGAGGACGATGCAGACGATACCCTGGAAGATCTTCCCGCGCAGGAACATGGCAAGCCACGGCGCAAGGAAGCAGATGATGATCATAACCATTTCACGAAAACTCCTTGGCGGCCGGGTGGCGATCAGTGGATCAGCATCAGCCCGACGACCAGCACGACGCAGATAGCTGCGAGAACGCCGCCGTAAAGCGGAAGGGTCCAACTGCGCTTGCCGTGCGGATCGGCGGTATCGCGGACGCGCTCGGATGCCGCTTCGTTCTTGCGGGCGAGCTTAACCTCCTGTGACGTCGGCGGGGCGCCGCCGGCCTCCTCGCAGGTGCCGAGCATCGCGGCCCCGACATCGACATGCTCGATCTTGTCCCCGGTGCGGCCGCTGTTGATGTCGCCCTTCAGCTGGGCGGCGTTGGGGCGGTCGTTTTCCGGCGGCTCGTGGGATTCGAGGTTTCCCGGCGGGGGTGGAGTTTCGGAGCGAAGCATCGTGGAGCCCTTGCAGTCGTGCGGGGCCAACGCGACACCGACGCAAAGGCTGCGTGCGGCGCGTCGCCACCTGCTCACGCTCCCGAGGGCGCCTTCGCCTCTCGCCGGAATGCGCCGAGGAAACGGTTCAGCCCGGCGACAATGCGGCCGCCCTCGGGCTCCGGCTCCTTCGGCGCGGCTTCGTCGGCCAGATCGTCGGCGACCTGCTTCAAAACTTCGCCCACGAGCTGTGGCCAGGGCTCGCCCTTCTCCTGCAGCAGGCGGGCGGCCTGAACGAGCGCCTCGACCTGTTCCGACGGCAGAGGGCGCTCCACGATTTGCGCATAGCGCATCCGGGCCGCGAGCTCCGTCGCCAGACGGTGCACCTTCGCCAGCCCTTCGGCCGGATCGTCACGGGTAGGAGCGGGCGTCTCGGTCAGCGGGAACATCACTTGGGGCGCGGCGACAACGCCCCGACTTTAGCCGATCCGCCGCGCGATGCAGCGGCGGCGGACGAGACATCCACCGCCGCGCGTCTCCGGACTTCAGTTCCTGACGGGCTTCGCGCCGATGTCGAGGCGATAGATCGTGGTGGGGAACTTCACCGTCGAGGATTCGCCGCCGTTCATGGCCGGTGTGCGGTTCATCTGCGCGGCAGGGATCCAGAGGCCGCCCTCGTCGTCGATCCACATGGCATCCACCCAGACGAGGCGGGGGTCCTGCACCAGAGTGCTGGTCGTGCCGTCCGGGGCGATCTTCAGGATGCGCAGGGCGTCGGTGTCGCTGGAATAGATGGTGCCGTCGGCGGCGATGGCCGTCCCACCCGTCGCCACGGTCGGCGCGAACAGCTTCACGTGCCGGGCGCGCTCCGCGTCGCTGGCGTTCTCGTCATCGAGCCATTGGGTCTCGATGCTGTAGAGCGGCCCGGTGCAGGGCTGGTAATAGAAGGTCTTGCCGTCCGGCGAGACTTCGAGCTGATCCGCGTGGATCGCCAGGAGCGTGCCTTTGTCGTCGCGCAGCACCTTGCCCTGGCCGGTGAGTGGACGCTGCGCGATGGTCGACCAATGCCCGTCGAGCACCCGCCGCAGCTTACCGGAGGCGAGATCGAGCACGATCAGCCCCGGATGCCCGGCGTCGGTGAGGTAGACCTTGCCGCCGTTGAAGCGAAAATCGTCGATGAAGCTCTTGTCGTTGGTGGCCGCCCCGAGCGGATACACCTTGCGGATCTGGTTGGTGGCGATGTCGATCTGCACGAGCTTCGGCCCGTTGGGCAGTGGGGCTTCGCCGAGCCCCGGCGCGCCCTTGTCGACCACCCACAGGTCGCCGTCCGGCCCCATGCGGATGGCGTTCACCGCGACGAACGCCTTGGCCGGGTCGTCGCCCTGCTTCCAGGAATTCCACTCCTCGTTCGGATAGGCGACGACCTTGCCGTCCTTCCACTCGCCGAGTTCGATGCCCTTGTTCTTGCTTTGCCGCTGGAACGGCGAGAACACCCGCCCATCCTGCGAACGGGTGACGCCGTTGAAGACGAGGCTGTCGCTCTGCAGCATCGTCTTCAGCGCCGAGCCGTCGAACTGGGCGCCCCCTTCGGCATGGCCCGGCCCGCCGAGGCCGAAGGACACGAGGAAGGCGGCGGCGAGCGTCTGGCGGATCATGCAAGGTTCCTGAAGGCGTTCAGCCTCGGAAAGCCCCCGTCGCGCGGCTGGTTCCCGGCGGCGACGCCGCAGTGGGGATGAACCTTCCCCCGCCCGATCCGTTGCCGCCCGGCTTCCCCCCGAACGGATCGGACCTCATGCGGATCACCCTCCTCGCCCTGTCGCTCGCCCTCGCATCGCCCGCCATGGCGCAGACCGTCACCGGAGGCGCGGGCAACACAGGCGTCACCCCGCCCGCCAGCGTCGGCGGCGTCACCCGCGGCGAGCGCGACCTCGGCCCGAGCCCGGTTACGCGGGGGAACGAGGCCAACCCCAGCAACTCGCCGATTCCCGGCACGACGCCCGGCGTGAACATCGGCGGCACCAACACGAGCGGCCCGCCCGGCACCGGCGGCGCGGCCGGCGGCCCTTCACTAGGCCGTTAGAATATCGCCGACAGGTTGCAAGCTAACTCATCTTAAAGTTGTGTGCGTCCATCGTGCCCCAACTGTCGGGGGCTCGATGGACTCATGTACCGCGCGTTCTTCTGCCTGACCTACGAACACACGGCCTGGGCGGTGCCGCTCGCCGCCCTGGTCTGCTGGTTCTCCTGCCTCGCGACGCTCCACCTCCTGCGTCAGGCGCGGGCCGGCACGCAGGCGAGCCATACGGCCTGGATCCTCGGAGCGGGTCTCGCAGCCGGCATTGGCATCTGGTCCACGCATTTCATCGCGATGCTCGGCTACGATCCCGGCTTCGGCATCGGCTACGATCTGTCCCTGACCCTCCTGTCCCTCGGCGTCGGGGTGGCCTCCTCCTGCACCGCCCTGGTCCTCGCCCGGCACCTGCCCGGCGCGGCGGGCGCGGCCTCCGCCGGGGCGGTGCTCGGCCTCGGCATCGCGGCGATGCACTTCACCGGCATGGCCGGCGTGCGCCTGCCGGGCTTCTTCACCTGGAACATCCCCATGGTCGGCGTCGCCCTGGTGGCGGGGACCGGCCTCGCCGCGCTGGCGCTCACCCAAGCCCGGCGCGCGGCCGGGCGCGGCGCCGACGTGGTGTCGGCCACCCTCCTGACCGGGGCCATCGCCTGCCTGCACTTCATCGCCATGGCGGCGGTGGAGATCGTGCCGGATCCGACCTTCGTGCCGGAGGTGAACACCTTCCCGCGCGGCGCGCTGGCGCTCGGCATCGCGGCAGGCATGCTGACCATCCTCGCCATGTCGGCGCTGGCGCTGTTCGTCGAGCATCTGCACCGCACGAACCGGAGCCTGCGGGAGGGCAAGCAACTCCTGCGGGAGAAGTCCGAACTGCTCGACACGGTCCTGGAGACGATGGACCAGGGCCTGATGATGGTCGATTCCGCCGGCACCGTGCGGGTCTGCAACGAGCGCGCCGTCGCCCTGCTCGGCCTGCCGCCCGCGCTCATGCGCGCCCAGGCCGCCTTCGAGGCGGTGTGCTCCCACCTGATCGCCGCCGGCCGCTTCGCCCACGCGCCCGAACGGCTGCGCCACTGGTCCCTCGACGGGATCGCGATGGGAGAAACCTACGCCTTCGAGCACGAAGGCCCGCTGGGCAGCGTCGTGGAGGTGCGGCTCGTGCCCCTCGCGGGCGGCGGCGCCGTGCTCACCTTCACCGACATCACCGCCCGCAAGGCCGCCGAGATTCGCGTCACGCAAAGCGAGGCGCGCCTGGCGCTGGCCCTCGACGCCGGCAGCGACGGCCTGTGGGATTCCGATCTCGCGACCGGCGCCGCGTGGTGCTCGGAGCGGTGGTGGCAGGTGCTGGGCTACCAGCCGGGCGATCTCGAAGCCCACGCCCGCACATGGCGGATGCTCGTCCACCCCGAGGATGCGCCCCTCACCGAGCGCACCCTGGAAGATCACCTCGAAGGCCGCACGGCGCTCTACGAGTGCGAGCACCGGATGCGCCGCAGCGACGGCACCTGGGCGTGGCTCCTCACCCGGGGCCGGGTGGTGGCCCGCGCCGAGGACGGCCGCCCCCTGCGCTTCGTCGGCACGCAGATCGACATCAGCGCCCGCAAGGCCGCCGAGGGCCAGATCGCCCACATGGCCCGCCACGACGGCCTCACCGACCTGCCGAACCGCGCCCTGTTCTACGATCGCCTCGATGAACGCCTCGGCGAACTCCGGCAGCGCGGGGGTTCGGCGGCGGTGCTCTGCCTCGACCTCGACCGGTTCAAGGCCGTCAACGACCGCCTCGGCCACCTCGCGGGGGATACGGTGCTGCGCGCCGTCGCCCACCGCATCCGGGTGGAGGTCCACGCGGAGGATGTGGTGGCCCGCCTGGGCGGCGACGAGTTCGCCGTGCTGGTGGCCGAGGGGGGCGACCTCGCCGCCATCGAGGATCTGGCGCGGCGCCTCATCCGCTCCGTGAACGCGCCGATCCCCTTCGGCGAGCAGCGGATGGAGGTGGGCCTCAGCATCGGCATTGCTCGAATGCCGGAGCACGGCCAGAGCGGCGAGGAGGTGTTCAAGCGCGCCGACCTCGCCCTCTACCGCGCGAAGCTGGAGGGGCGGAACACCCACCGCGTGTTCGAATCCGCCATGGACGAGGCGGTGGCCGAGCGCCGCGATCTCGAATGCGACCTCCGCGACGCCATCGCGGCGAACGAACTCACGCTTCACTACCAGCCGCAGATGACCACGGGCGGGCGGGACCTCGTGGGGTTCGAGGCGCTGGTGCGCTGGCGCCACCCCACGCGCGGGCTCGTGCCGCCGAGCGTCTTCGTGCCCCTGGCCGAGGAGAGCGGGCTCATCATGGCCCTCGGCGAATGGGTGCTGCGGGTGGCCTGCCGCGAGGCGGCCAGCTGGGACCGCCCCCTCAAGATCGCCGTGAACCTCTCGCCCCTCCAATTCCAGCAGCCGGACCTCGCCGAGCGGGTCCTCGCCATCCTGGCCGAGGCGGGCCTGCCGCCCGCGCGGCTCGAACTGGAAATCACCGAGTCGGTCATCATCAACGACATGGCCCGCGCGCTCAGCATCCTGCGGCGGCTCAAGAGCTTCGGCATCTCCATCGCCATGGACGATTTCGGCACCGGCTATTCCTCCCTCGCGACGCTGCAGGCCTTCCCCTTCGACAAGATCAAGATCGATCGCTCCTTCGTCGGCCATGTCGAGGGAAGCCCCCAGGCGGCGGTCATCGTCCGCGCGGTGCTCGGCCTCGGGCGCAGCCTCGGCATGGGCGTGGTGGCCGAGGGCGTGGAAACCACCGATCAGATGCGCTTCCTCACCGATGAGGATTGCGACGAGGTGCAGGGCTACCTCGTCGGCCGGCCCGAACCCATCGAGGTCTTCGCCCACTACCTCCGGGGCGAGGGTGCGGCGGCGGCCTGGGCCAGGGATGGGCAAGCCCGCCTCGCACCCCCCGAAAGACAAACCGGCCGACCCCTGAAACGCGCCGGGTCGAACGGAGGTTAGCCGAAGGAATTCGGGCGCTGTCCCGAATGAAACGGGGGCGTCGATGCCGGATTCACCTTCCCCACGTCAGGACGGAACCACGGGCGCGGCGTCCCTCATCTGGACGCTCGGCCTCGCCACTGCCCTCGTCGGCCTCGTCGCCCTGCCGAGAACCCGCACGCCGAGGCCGCGGAAGGGCGACGCCCGCGAGCCCTCGCCCTCCCATTCCGGCCCCGAGGCCGAGCACGTCGCCCGCACCCAGGCCGACCGGGGCCGCAAGGCCGCTACCCCCACGGAGATCCCCGCCGCCGGGTGGAAGGACATCCTCGTGCGCACGTGGCGGGATGTCGGCGAGAACCGCATCATGCTCGTCTCCGCCGGCGTGACGTTCTTCGCCCTGCTGGCGATCTTCCCCGCCATCGCCGCCCTGGTCTCGCTCTACGGCCTCGTGGCCGACACGGCGACCATCTCCGAGCAGCTCGGCAGCCTGCAGGGCATCCTGCCCCAGGGCGCCCTCGACATCGTCGGCGAGCAGGTGACGCGCCTCAACGAGAAGGGCAACACCACCCTGGGCTTCAGCCTGCTCCTGGGCCTCGTGCTGTCGATCTGGAGCGCCAACGGCGGCATGAAGCACGTCTTCGATGCGCTGAATCTCGTCTACAACGAGCGCGAATCGCGCGGCTTCTTCACCCTCAACCTCGTCTCCCTCGGCTTCACCGCCGGGGCGCTGCTGTTCCTCGTGCTGGCTTTGGCCGGCGTCGTGGCCCTGCCCATCGCCCTGAACTTCCTCGGCCTCGGCGAAGGCGCATGGTGGCTCTCGCAACTGCGCTGGCCGGTGATGTTCCTCGCCGTGCTCCTCGGCCTCGCGCTGCTCTACCGCTACGGCCCCAGCCGCGACGCCCCCCGCTGGCGCTGGGCCACCCCCGGCTCCGCCCTGGCGGCGTTCCTGTGGCTCGGCGGCTCTCTGTTGTTCTCGTGGTATGTCGGCAACTTCGGCAAGTACAACCAGACCTACGGGTCCCTCGGCGCCGCCATTGGTTTCATGACCTGGATCTGGATTTCGACCACCATCGTGCTGCTCGGCGCGCAGGTGAACGCCGAGATGGAACACCAGACCGCCGAGGACACGACGGTGGGCCAACCCCAGCCCATGGGCACCCGCCGCGCCCGGATGGCGGACACGGTGGGGCAGGCCGCCGAGTGACCGGCAAAGGGGTGTGGCGCGAATATCACGCCCCGCCGAGATTGCGCGAAACCCCCGGCCCCAGCCGGCGGAACGCCCAACCGGGGGGCGGAACGCCGGGTTTCCCGCACCCAGATTCCCGGCCCATCCCGCAAAGCAAAACCGCGATAAACCGCCTCTCCCCCAAGGCCGAAGGGCATCCCGAGAGCATCACCGCGCCATCATGCGGACCAGCGGCGGCGTTTGACTGGACAGGATCTTGCGGGAGGCCCCCGGTCGCCCCCCGGAACACTGGAAGGCGGCGCCGTATCGACCGCTGTTGCGCCCTCCACTTCGGCTGAAAACTGAAGACGCCGCATCCCCCCGCGAGTCCCCACGCCCACACCGCCACGAGCCGAAGCGCACGCCGCCCGCCGGAAAGCGCCCCGGAACCGGCCCGCCAACGCTCCCACACCCCGTCCCTCGACACTATCGCGACCGAAGCGATTGCCACGAGATCTTGGGCGACATCCGTGCCGGGCCGGATAGTCAATCGCGACGCCACAGGGCCGATCATCGGCATCGCGTCGAAGCTTGGCAAATCCCGGCAGGATCACGCGACCGCCACGGCGGACAATCCTGAAGAGCGCGGTCTTCGCCGCAGAAACCTGCCCAGACCCACCCGTACTGAGTTTCACCGAGCCGATAATCCGGGAGCTACGGCCGACCGCGCGCCAACATCCGTTGAGCCGCCGAGAGTGCGATCCACCGATCACACAGTTTCACCGATGAACTGTCGATGGATTGCTTTCCGAGTTGTTAAGCAATGCTCGGCGGCAACTCGTTCACCTTAGTGATGGAACCGCCCCTCGCCCTGCGTTGACAGGGTCCTGAGGCTCGGACATCACCAATTCGCTTCAAGTAATACGGCCAATATTACTGCAAGTTGCAGCTCAAAACAATGCAATCAGCGCTGAGCAGGCAACTTGTTAGGCTGGATCGGGCAAGAGTTCGGGATGTTCGGCGTCTTTCGGGGCGCCGTGACGGAACCGAAGCCTGCGAATGCTGGGAGCGGGGCCGAGGGGTCGGGGGTGATCGGATGCGCGAGCGCAAATCGGATGGCCGGTTCGAGGATGCGGACCACGAGAGCCAGGGCGACGAGGACCGCCGCGCGGTCCTCGTCGCCCTCATGCTGGCGGCGGTCTCCGGCTTCGTCATGGGCCTGATCGCCCACGGCGAAGCGGGCCTCGCACTCCTGGCGACGTTCCTCGTGCCGAGCATGGGCTTCGCCGGCTGGTGGCTCCGCGGCGCCTTCGAGCAGGACCGGCTTCAGACCGAGCCCTGACACCACTCCCAAAAACGGAATTCGCTGCCCGCCCGAAGGCGGGCGGCTCAACGCGACGGCGACGGCGCGACCATCATCGAGGGTAAGCATGAACACGAACCGCACCAACCGGCCCGCCGACCAGAAGGGCCGCCGCCTCGTCCACGTGGGCTACACCGTGGGCATCCAGGGTGATCTCTCGCGGGGCATGCGCAGGCGGATCATGGCCGTGCTGCGGCTGTCGTCGTTGTGCATGGCCTTTGGCCGGAGGGCGCGGCTGGGGGCGCTTGGGGCCGGGGCGGTGGTTGCGACGTTTGGTATGGCAATGCCTGCACTGAGCTGCACAGCACAAAAGCTCGGCCCGGTTCCTGCCTGGGGAGCTTGCTCCATTACTATTGGCGATGAAACCACCTCATCAACAGACTACGCTGTGGTAATTGGTGATGGAGCAAAAACTTCGAATTTTTACGGAGTTGCTGTTGGTTATCAGGCATATTCAGCATATAAAAGTGTTTCATTGGGTTATCAAGCAAATGCTTCGAGCTCATCATCTATCGCTATAGGATGGTATGCGACTGCTGATACCGAAGATAGTGTGGCTATAGGTACTAAATCTAAGACTAATGCTGCAGTTGCAACATCAAATGCCACAATTGGCAATATCACTATTCAAGGCTTTGCTGGTTCAACTCCTGCTGGCTCGGTGTCGGTTGGTGGCTACGATTTTGATAAGGGCGTGACCAATTATCGGCAGATCCAGAACGTGGCAGCGGGTCAGGTGACGGCCACGTCGACGGACGCGATCAACGGCAGCCAGCTTTATGCGGCGGTCTCGGCCGTCTCGGCCGCGTCCGGTGCCAGCGATACGCCCGCGATTGGGACTGGCGCGAAGGCGACGGGGAGTGGGGCGGCGGCCTTTGGCTCGTCCGCCAATGCGGCGGGGTCTTATAGTCTGGCGGCGGGCTATCAGTCGGTCGCGACGACCCAGGATGCGGTCGCCCTCGGCTCGCAGGTGTCGGCGACGGGGTCTGCGGCGGTCGCGATCGGCCACGCCAGCCAAGCCTCGGGCGACCGAGCGACGGCGGTGGGACCCCAGGCGACCGCCTCGGGCGTGAACAGTTTGGCCCTGGGCTACAAGGCCGACGCCAGTGTCGCCAACAGCGTCGCGTTGGGCGCCTATTCGCGCGCGGGGTCCCCCACCAACGTGTCGGACGCCACGATCGGAACCACGACGTACGGCGGCTTCGCGGGAACCACGCCCACCGGCACGGTCTCGGTCGGCGGCCAGAATGTCGATACGCGTCTCTTCGACACGCGCCAAATCACGAACGTCGCCGCCGGCCAAATCACCGCCGACTCGACCGACGCCATCAACGGCAGCCAGCTGTACTCGGTGGCCTCGACGACGCAGGTGCAGATCGCGCCTCTGACGAGCCCTGCGCCTGCGATTGGGTCGGGTGCGGTGGCGAGCGGCTCGTACGCGGCGGCATACGGGCCCAGCGCAAAGGCCACCGGGGACTTCTCGACGGCCGTCGGCTTCAACGCGAGCGTGA